>JAFVYN010000011.1 GCA_017508605.1 Clostridia bacterium | reverse complement strand
TTTCATGCCTGTCAACTGCTTCGTAGCTTCAGAAACAAAAACAAGATGCTTTCTAAGTTCGATGAGCATATAATAGTCTGGTGTTTTAAATGCCAAATTTGATTCACCTTCTTTTTATACTGGCAAGAGCTTTAGTGTTTCATATTCAATCGAGCGCTTTTGTGAGTAAAGGACTCACGCATAGTAGTGTTATCCTTTCACCCAAAAAGAAAAGGGGAACTCATTAAGCAATTTTTACGGATAGAATAAACCCAATTCATAAAAGCATCTTAATAAGTCCCTTGGCGTTCACAAAATATAAAATAATTCCAGTATTTTCTGTGATTATTTTTATTATATCACTATTTCTTCAAAAGTCAACCCTTTTGAGTTAATTATTTTTACTCAAAAGGGTTAATATAATACTGAAGGGATGTGATATTATGACAATTGGAGAAGCCACAAGAGAGAGGATCTTAGAGCTTTGTCGGGAGAAAAAGATCACCGTCAACAAGCTGGCTATGATCTCGGGGATCACGCAATCGACGCTGAACAATATTGTATGCGGGCGGAACAAGGGAACAACGGTATCGACAGTACAAAAGATCTGTGACGGGCTTGACATCACGATTCGCGATTTTTTCGCCTCTTCCCTCTTTGACAATCTGGATCAGGAAGTCATATAAAAAAATCACCCAAGAGCGGTCTTGCTCTTGGGTGATCGTATTATATCAGAAATCAGGCATCGAGAATAATGGGAACGATCATGGGGCGGCGTTTGGTAAGCTGATAGATATACTTACCGAGGGCATCGCTGACCATCTTTTTGATCTGACCCCATTCATACACGTGATGGTCAAGTGCTTTTTCGATGGCGTCATACGCAAGATCGCGGAGCTTTTCGATCAGCTCCTCGTTTTCTCTGACGTAAACAAAGCCGCGCGACACGATCTCAGGGCCGTTCAGGATGATGCCGGCATCCATCGAAATGGCGGCAGTCACGATAATGATACCGTCCTCGCCGAGATGACGGCGGTCGCGAAGCACGATATTGCCGACGTCACCGACACCGTAGCCGTCAACGAGAAGCTTGCCCGAGGGGATCGTACCGCCCCAGACAGCCTTTTTCGACGTGACCTCAAGCACGCGTCCCACCTCACCGATAAAGATCGTGTTGGGATTGCGTCCCATCGAACGCGCAAGGTCGCTGTGCGCCACCAGATGCTTGTATTCGCCGTGAATGGGCATGAAGAATTTTGGCTTGGTCAAAGCGTGCATCAGCTTCAGCTCCTCCGCGCAGGCATGACCCGACACGTGAACGCCAAGCGCCTGATCGCGGAAGACCTCCACGCCGCGCTTCATGAATTCATTGACGATATTGTTGATCTTCTTTTCATTGCCGGGGATGGCATTCGCCGACAGCACGACGAGATCGTCGGGACCAAGCTCGATCTGAGCATGCTCGGAATACGCCATACGGTAAAGAGCAGACATCGGCTCACCCTGGCTTCCGGTGGTAATGACCGTGACCTCCGAGGGCTTGAAGCGTTTGATCTCGGAAATGTCAATGAGCGTTCCCGCGGGGATCTTCATGTAACCGAGATTATTCGCCGCCTCCACGATATTGAGCATCGATCTGCCGGTCAGGGCAACCTTTCTGCCGTACGCGATCGAGTTATCAATGATCTGCTGCACGCGGTACACGTTCGACGAGAAGGTCGCAATGACGATACGGCGCTTTTTATAGCGCAAAAAGATATTGTCAAGCGACTTACCCACCGTAACCTCGGAGGGGGTATATCCCGTCCGTTCGGCATTGGTGGATTCGCACATGAGAAGCAGAACGCCCTCCTTACCCAGCTCACCGAGTCTCGCGATATCCATGATATCGCCGTCGATAGGCGTCAGATCAAGCTTGAAGTCACCCGAATGCAGGATCACGCCCTGGGGCGTATGCACCGCGATCGCGCAGGAGTCGGCGATCGAGTGGTTGACACGGATGAATTCCACGTCCATTTTGCCCGCGTGGACGGTGTCGCCCGCCTCTACGGTATGCAGACGGGGCGTGAAGTCCAGCTCATGCTCCGCAAGCTTGTTCTGAATGATACCGATCGTCAGGCGTGTACCGAAGATCGGAATATCCGCGTTTTTGAGAAGATAGGGGATCGCGCCGATGTGGTCCTCATGTCCGTGCGTCAGAAAAACGCCGCGGACACGGTCGGCATTTTCTTCAAGATACAAGGTATCGGGGATCACAAGGTCGATGCCGAGCATATCGTCATCGGGGAATCCGAGACCGCAGTCGATCACAACGATATCGTCTTCATATTCGATCACGGCGAGATTCTGACCGATCTCACCGATCCCGCCGAGCATCGCGACTCGGACGGGGGATTTAGGGGTTTCTTTCACAATTTTTTCCTTTTTGACAGCCTTGACAGGCGTTTCTTTTTTCACGGTCTTTCCTTTTTTCGCTGTCTTTTCCTTTGCTGTGTTGCTTTTTACCGTCTTAGCCGCACGTGTTTTTCTGACGGCTTCCGCACGGGGTTCGGTTATGTCATGCGAGGTTGTTTTCTTTTTTGGCATAGTGAATTCCATGTTTCCTTTCTGAATTCAAATCGTATTATCATCTTTACGCGGCAAAAAGCAAGACTATCCCCTTGGAAAAGGACAGACTTCGCCGCATGCTTTGTCATGTATGGAACAGGTGTCATGCCGTTGCGCCAAACGCCCCGCGCAACAGCCACCTATTCATTTGTACGTTCACAAAATCAGTTTATTATAGCACGCTTTTGTGAACCAAATATAAACTTTTTAAGAATCAAATGTTAATAAATCAGAAAATCAGGCGAGAAATTGCCAAAATCACCACCGTAACGGTAATACCGAGCAGAAAAACAAGCCCATCCTCCCAGGAAAACAGACGCCGTTTTTCCTTGCTCCCCGTAGAGGTCTCCTTCAAAACGCGCTCCGCCTCTCTGACGATGTCATCCTCAACCACATCCTTGGCACTTGGCTTCAGAATAAAATACGCCTCCTCAAACCACTCGCTTTTGGGATTTTTGATCTGAAGGATCTTCTTCTGACAGCCCTTGAGCGTCATCCCCTCTCGCTTCACGAAAACCACCCCTTCACCGTTTGCCAAAGCGATCTTGCCGCCTCCACCACCTTGAAACGGATGGCATATCCCTTCTCACCCTCGGTCAGAAAACGCACCTGATCATCGGAAAAACCCGCCTCAACAAAGCTCTCCTCCGCCTCGCTGGAGGCGGTACAAAGGGGCGGGTACACCATGCAGAACCAATTCTTTCCCTCACCCGAGCCGATCAGCACACGAAGGGAGGCATAGTCGCCCGCGGGCAGTGTAAAACCGTCATATACGCGCGTCGGGTAGTATTCCTGTGTCAGACTCACCGTCACCTCGTGCCCATATCCCGCTTCCCTGACCACCTTACCTGCCAGCGCCTTGATCTCGGGAAGCTTCTCTTCCAGTATCTTCAGAGCTTCCTTCCGATCACGGACCGACGACAGCACATCCGAATATTCATCAAGGATCGCATCCCGTACCGAAAGCTTCAGCGCCTGCTCGCCTTTTTCGTCGGAATCAGCAAGAATATGAAGGCGGACTACCCCGTTTGCGATCTCGTTGGCATCCATGACCGCCGCATAGGAATAACCGACCGCCCCAAGCAAAAGAAAGAGTGAAAACAAAAAAAGGAAGCGCCTCAGAAAGAGAGGCTTTGTGTTTTTAGCGTATGATTTCATATTAAAAACTCCGTTCAAGAAATAGAATGATACCTCTATTCTTGACGGAGTCTTTTCTCTTTATTCAGCTTTACTCGTCTTCTCCCGTGATGCGCAGTCTGTCAAGAAAATTCTGCAAAATGATCTCAGCCGAAAGGGTATCGACCACAGCCTTTCTCTTTTTACCGCGCGTATCGGTGGCGTTCAGGATCTGATGTGCCAGCATGGTGGTGCATCGCTCGTCAAAGAGGACCACCCGTCTGCCGGTGTAATCCTTTAACATCTCGGCAAGCGCCTTGACCTTTTCGCTTTTTTCACCAAGCGTACCGTTCATGTTGACAGGATGTCCCAGAACGATCGCCGCCACGTCATGGCTGTCAGCCTCTTTTTTGATCTCCTCAAGAAGGACCTCCACACGGCGCGTGCTGACCGTCCTGAGTCCCTGCGCCGTCATGCCCATCAGATCGCTGACGGCAAGTCCTGTCCGCGCCTCGCCGTAGTCCACACCGAGATAGCGTTTATATGCCATATCAAAGTACCTCTCTCATCTGCCGTCTCAACGAAACGACGGCGTCACTTTCCTCGCCGAGAAAAGCGAGAACATCTCTTACCACGGTATCCTTTGCGCGTGAGAACAAAAGCTCATGCTTTTCGCCGGGATAGACCGTCAGCGTCACCTTGGAAAATTCCATCTCCTCCATCTCGTCGCAAAGCTCTCGAAGCGCTTCGCCGCCCAAAGGATCACGCTCGCCCGCAAGGAACAGAATGGGCATCGCGCGGGGTGTTGCCTCAAGACAGTCATCGGAGGAAATATACGAGATCAGCTTAAGCATGTCGCCGTAAGCATCGGCGCACATCGCTCTGCCGCAGTAAGGATCATCCTGCGGCAGCATCGCGATATCAGTCGTCAGCCACGAACCCTCTTCCTTTAAAAAGGGCGCGACGAGATCACTCATCACAAGAGCCTCTACCTCACGCGAAGGCGTTCTTCCCGCCTTGGCGATCGCTTTATTGAGCTTTCTTTTCTTGAAGAACGAAAAGTAGAAGGGCTTGACGGCACCCGATAACAGCATGCCGTCGAACACGTTGGGGTGACTTGACGCAAAGGCGCGCGCGATACAGCTGCCAAGTGAATGCGCAAAGACGAAAAACGGAAGCTGACGGAAGCGCCGTCTGACAAGAGCAGTCAGCGTTTCCAGATCCTTGACGAGCGTCACATCCCCATCCTTTTCAGCAAAGCTTCCGAAGATCTCGCCCTCGGAAACACTTCTGCCGTGACCGACGAGATCGTATGCGTAGACCGCATACCCGTTTTCGCAAAGCATTCTCGCGAAGCTGTCATATCTGCCCGCGTAACTGCCCATGCCGTGAATGATCAGAACGACCGCACGAGGCATATCGGGGGTATAGTGACAGTAATAGACCTGACTTTTTTGGTTATGTGACGGAAAATATCCTTCAAAAAAACGAATCGACATAGACATCCTTTCCCCTTTATACGCTAAAGGGCAGATTATGTTTGACAATATAGGCACGGCACTGATCGGGTGTGGGAATTCTGCCAAGCTTTCCTTCGCGTGCCAAACGGTCAGCAACCGCCGCGACACCGACGGCATGATAGAGATTGGAGGTTCGCATATACTGTGCCGACAGCACCGCCGCCTGCACGTCGGCATAGGAGGACGAGCCGTATTTTGCGCCCGAATCCGACAGCATCACGATATTATAGGTCTTGCCATCGTACAAAAAGAGCGAATGATTTGAGAAACGGACAACGTAAGCGTCGGCAACAAGACGCTGTGCCAGAGTCAGTGTTGCCTTCAGCGCCGAGCCGACGTCGGTCACTGCCATATCGGTAAAGCGTGACAAAGCCTCGTCATGGGTATACAGCAGCTTGACACGCGCGCCCTTCAGCGAAAGCGCACGAAGAAGCCTTTCTTCCGAGGCGTCGAGATAGACGGGGATCTCCCGCCCCTCACAAAGCGAAACGGTATGCGTTGCCACGTATGCCGAAACCTCTCTTGAGAGAAAGACGCCGTCGGGCGCGCGCATAAGGGCACGGTCGACATCCTGTGCCGACAGCTTTTCGGCGGCAGAGCGATAGACGATCTTCCGAAGACTGCCGTCGGTTTCATCCTCAAGAATGACCGACAGCGCAGTTTGGGAAGAGATCTCGGTTCCGATCATTGCGGTATCGATGCCGTTATCGGTGAAAAAGCGGATCAGTCTTGTGGCATTGCCGTCCTTTCCGACACGCGAGACCAGAGAAACGTCAAGGGAGAAAAAGCGCATGGCAAGTGCCGCGTTTCCGGAGACCCCTCCGGGCAAAAAGCGATACCGCGCCTCCTCAAGAGCCGTGTTGGGGGGCGGAAGCTGTCTCATTGGCAGGATCATCTCGATCGCCACGTCCCCAATACAAACCATCTGACTCATTTCTTCACCTCATTTCACCGTCACGTATTTTCTTCTTCCTCAAAAAGACCCCTGAACCGAAGTCTTCGTGTTTTACCGAGACGGCGTTTTTCCTGCACCGTCGGAACATGACCCCTTCGGGTCGCCTTTTCGGTACATAGCGGACAGGAGCAATGGATCTTGCCCTTGTCAAACATGCCGTCAAATCGGTAATACGGTGTCTTCTGACACCCGGGATAGTGCGCCGTGATGCGTTTTTTCCTCTTGATGTGTTTTTCCCGCATACTGCGATAATATGCCGCCGAACGCTTCACGAAGCTCCCCCCTTTTTATTTTATTATATCGTAAAAACTTCTGTTTGTCAACCACGCTTTTTTCCGCCTTTATGATAACAATATGGACATACTTATAAAAGCATGTAAAATTCCTCCGCATATATAGACAAGCGAAACAACTTGTGCTATAATTACTATAATATAGTTCATTTGGCAAAAAGAAAGGATACAATCATGAAGGAATTTTTCGGATTCGGGGGATATTCCCGTCCCGCAGAGGGCTTTTTGTCCTGGCAGCATCTTCTCTTTGTCACTATCCTTGCCGTCATCATGGTCTTTCTTGCCGTGTGGATCGGGCTTCGCGCAAGAGCCTTTGACGAAACACGAAAAAATAAACCCCTGAAGCTTGCGGCGATCGTTATCAATCTTCTGGAGCTTTTCAAGATCGTCATCATCTGCATCCGAAACGAAGATCCCATGGGATGGATCTATATGCTCCCCCTCTTTCTTTGCAGCATTCAGCTTATCACCATCCCCCTGGCGGCGTTTTCCAAAGGAAGAGTCAAGGACGTGGCGCTCGATTTCGTCTTTGTTTTCGGTATCCTCGGCGCGCTGCTCGGTACATACTGCGCGGGCAATAACTACGGCTCTTACCCCGTTCTTTCTTTTGATAACGTGATCTCGGGCATCACGCATACCGTATCGGGCTTTGCGTCACTGTATATCGGCATCTCGGGTATGGTCAGCATGAAAAAACGAAATCTTCCGTACACCTTTGCGATCCTCTTCTCGTTCTGCCTCGCCGCTTATCTTACCAACCGTCTGATCGATTATAATTACATGTTTCTGATGCGCGGGGACGGTACTCCCTACGATCTTCTCTATCAGCTGGTAAACGGAAGCCCCGTTCTCTATCGGATCGGTGTCATTTTCCTTTTCTTACTGTATATCTCCGCCTTCTACGGCACGTTTTATCTTATAAAAAAACTCAAAAACCCACCGTCTTTTCATACACCTTCCGACCCGAAATGAGCTAAAATACCGCCAAATATCGGATCAAAGTACAGCGGCAAGGAGCTTTGGCTCCTTGCCGCTGAATTATGATCTGCTGAAAATAACCGTAACGGTCGTACCGACACCGAATTCGCTTTCGATGAAAAGCTCTGCACCTGAAACCGCACAAATGTGCTTAACGATCGCAAGACCGAGTCCCGTGCCGCCAATCCGCTTGGAGTGAGATTTATCCACTCGATAAAAGCGCTCGCAAAGACGCGGAAGGTGTTCTTTTTCGATGCCGATACCCGTATCCTTGACTTGCAAGCAAACGCCTGCCTCTGTTTCGGTAACAGAGACCGTTACCGAGCCGCCGTCCTTATTATATTTTACGGCATTGGATACTATGTTTTCGACAAGTTCGTACAGCATGCCCTCTTCCGCGACGATCCAAGCTTTTCCCTCGATACTTGTACTGATATTTTTCTTGTGGATCTCCTCCGACAAATCTGCGATGATCTCGCTTGCGACTGTATCAAGAGATATCTCCGCAAGCGGTTTTTCGGGAATTTCGCCGGTTTCGATCTTAGAGAGCATCAGCATGTCCGAGATAAGAGAACCAAGCCGCACGCTTTCCTTGTAGATACGCGCGATCTGTTTCTTTGAACCTTCGTCAATTCCTTCCTTGTTCATCAGAACCTCAGAGAAGCCCTGCAAAACCGTGATCGGTGTTTTTAATTCATGGGAAGCATTAGCAAAGAAGTCGCTTTTTTGCTTCTCTATCATTTTTTCCTTCGTAACGTCCGTAACGATAAGGATAGCAAATATATCTTCGCAGATCGCGGAATCGGTGACTCTGCTGATAACCACTGAAAGCTGCATTTCATTGTACTCACAGGTAAAGGCAAAATCCTCGCTGAGATGCTCGCTGATTTTTTGATAAATGGGAAGTTTCTCAATTAAAAACACCAGGTCACGCCCGATATCGTGGCATGTTCCGTTAAAGGTAGTAAATGCGCTCTTGTTGGCAAACACGATTCGTTTGTTTCGGTCAAGCGCTATAATGCTTCGCGATACGTTGTCAAGAACCGTATTAAGTTTTACGCGCTCGCCGTCTGCGATACGGATCTGGCTGTGGATGTTTGCGTTCAACTCATTGATCTGATTGAGAACCGCATACAGCTCCGGTTCACTCATATCGGTTTCGATCGGCGTATATTCACCGTCATTCAGACTTTTTAAGCTCTCTCCGATCTCGGTAACCTTTCCCGATACGCTTTTTGAAAGGATATTCGAGAGAATAAATGAAATGATCAATGAAACCGTAAGAACCGCGATGAGCAACGGGATGAGAGCTGTTATGTAAGCGGTAACCTGACTGCTTTTAACCGCAAGACGAATAATGATCTCGCTGCCATCGGAAAGCATCGTTTTCGTAGCATAATAGGTCATATCGCACTTGAAGGTGTCCGAATACCTTTCTACCGTTTCAGACCTGCCTGAGAGGGCGTTTTTTATTTCCTCACGGTTGCTGTGGTTTTCAAGCTCAGCCGTCGTATCGCTCTCGTATAAGACGTTCCCGTCAAGGTCAAATATGGTGATACGAAAATCACTGCTGCCTTTGTATTTTTCGAATAATTGAAAATCACTTTTTTCATTCAGGAGGGTTGCCGCAAGCTCTGTTTCCTCCCTCAATCTTTCACTTACTACGTTTTTGGTGTTCAGATTAACCGCAACAATGCCGAAAACGAACATCAGTATGACTGCAATAAGTGTTACTGCAAAAAATCTGATAAATATCTTCTTTTTCATTGTCCTTCAAAGCGATAGCCGATACCGCGCACGGTAACAATAGCATTGCCGCCTCCGTTTGCTTTGATCTTTTCTCTGAGCTGTGCGACGTGCATATCGAGCGTTCTTGTTTCCCCCATAAATCCGTCGCCCCACACGTCACGGAAAAGCTCCTCCCGTCTGACGGTAACACCGGCTTTACCGATCAAAAGCTTCAGAAGCTTAAATTCCTTCAAGGTCAGCTCCAAATCCTTTCCCTCATAGAAAATCTTATATACGTTATGATCGACAACAAAGCCGTTTTGGTTCGTCACGTAAAGATTGGCACGTCGAAGATTGGTTTTGATACGGGCGATCAACTCAAGCACCGAGAAGGGCTTTGACATATAATCGTCAGCGCCTTTATTCAGCCCCTTGACTGCGCTTATTTCATCGGATTTTGCGCTGACGATTATGACGGGAACCTTCTCGTCGATCTCACGGATCCCGGAGAGGATCGTGTATCCGTCTATATCAGGCAACATGATATCAAGAATGACAAGATCCGGACGCGCCTTATCAAAGCACTCGAAAAAATCGTGTCCGTTTTCAAACATTTTCGTGATAAAAACACCCTCAAAAGCGCCGTCGTACAGCTCTCTTATCCCTTCATCATCTTCCACTACGTAAATAAGTGCTTCCATTAAAACTTTTGATGAACCCCCGTTTCATTATATTTTGTCCACTCGGCAACGTTCACAGCGTGGTCACCGATCCGTTCCAGGTATTTTGCGACCATCATAAGCTCAATGGCTTGGTCGCCGTTTTTGCCGTCCTTTCTGATCAGCCCGATGAGGTCGGTCTTGACAGAGAGAAACATATCGTCCATCTGATCGTCAAGCGCAATTACCTCGTCCGCAAGTACTTCATCGTTGTTAATAAAGGAATTCACGCTCTCTCTGACCATCTTGATTGCAAGATTTCCCATAGCGGTAATGTGCGTCAGCTTCTTGATATAGGCATCGCCCGGCATTGTATAAACAAGATCGCCAATGTCAGCGGCTTGATCCCCGAAGCGCTCAATGTCGGTGATCATTTTGAGCGCAGTAGATACCTCGCGGAAATCCTTCGCCACGGGCTGCTGCTTGAGAAGGATGCGCATACACTTCTTTTCGATCGCCATTTCGTATTCATCTACGCGCTTGTCCATAACACCAATGCTTTTGCCAAGCTCACGGTCACGGTTGACAAGTGCGGTGATGGCATCCGAGATCATCTGCTCGGTAAGTCTGCACATCTCAACAAGCTGTGTTTTTAAATCGGCAAGCTCTTCTTCAAATATCTTTCTGATAGACATATCATGATCTCCTTAACAGTATACCATAAATTTGTTACAAAATCAACCGAATCTTCCCGTAATATAACGCTCGGTGCGCTCATCTTTCGGAGAAATGAAAATATCATCGGTGTTACCGTACTCCACAAGCTCACCGAGAAGAAAGAAAGCTGTTTTGTCGGCAATTCTCGTTGCCTGCTGCATGTTGTGTGTGACGATCACGATGGTCAGGTCCTTTTTCAGTTCCTCCATCAGCTCCTCGATCTTACCCGTGGAGATCGGATCGAGAGCCGAGGTCGGCTCGTCCATCAGAAGCACCTTGGGACTTGCGGCAAGAGAGCGTGCGATACAAAGTCTTTGCTGCTGACCGCCACTCATACCGAGAGCATTTTTACGAAGTCTGTCCTTTACCTCGTCCCAAATACTTGCGCGGCGAAGCGACCCTTCCACGATCTCGTCAAGCACGCTTTTTTTGGTAATGCCGAAGGTTCTCGGTGCAAAAGCAATATTATCGTAAATACTCATCGGGAATGGATTGGGCTTTTGAAATACCATACCGACATTCTTGCGAAGCACGTTCACATCGGTTTCCTTGTCGAAGATGTCAACGCCGCCGATACGGTATTCGCCTTCCATGCGACAGCCTTCCACAAGATCGTTCATTCTGTTGAATATTTTAAGAAAAGTAGATTTTCCGCATCCCGAAGGTCCGATCAAAGCCGTGACCTGTTTTTCGGGAATTTCTATGTTTATGTCTTTCAAAGCGTGAAATCACCGTAATAAAGATGACAGCCTTTCGCAATTATGTCCATACGACCTATAAATTCATTCATTTGGTATCTCCATACGTGTTTTTTCTGATCAGATTACCGATAAAGCCGGCGAGCAGATTGAGCATCATAACAAATACAAGTAACACAACAGCCGTTGCCGCCGCCTCATCGGGATAGCCATGGCTTGCGAAATAGTAAATATCAAGAGCAAGGCTTGTGCCCGGTGACAAAAGACTTTCGGGAATCTTGTTGACAACCATATTGATGGTAAGAAGCAGAACCGCGCTTTCCGAAACAACGCGACCGATTGCAAGAATGATCGCCGTAACGATACCGCCCGCGGCAGAAGGAAGGACGATCTTGAAAATCGTTCTGACCTTGCTCGTTCCAAGTGCATATGCGCCTTCACGGAGTCCACCTTGTACCGAAAGCAGACTTTCCTGTGTGGATCTGACAATGGTAGGCAAGATCATAATGGCAAGCGTAATACCGCCCGCGAGCATCGAATATCCCCAACCGAAGGCAACCACGAAGATCAGATAACCGAAAAGACCGTAAACGATACTCGGAATGCCTGCGAGCGTTTCGGTGGCTACCTGAACGACCTTAACAAATTTTCCCTTGTTGCCCGTATATTCGACAAGGAAGATCGCACTTGCCACGCCGATCGGAACGGCAATCACAGCCGCTATACCGACAAGCTGAAGTGTGCCGATAAACGCGGGAAGAATCGAAGGCGTGTCCTTGTAATCTCCAAAAAGAAGCTCCGCAGAAAGCTTGTCTACGCCGTTTATCAGCACGTATGCAACGACGGCAACAAGGGCGATCAAGGATATGACGAGTGCAACGGCGCAAACGTATTTAAGTGCGGAATATAGCCTTCTCATTTCTTAACACCTCGCCTGTCCTTTTTGTCGGCAACCTTGTCGCCGGTTTCTTTTTTGAGCAGCGAAAAGCTGACGTTGAGAATCAGGGTAAATACGAACAGGACAACGCCCGTCGCGATTAGCGCGGAAAGCGCATCTCCATTCAGTTCCAAAGCGCCCATAGCAATATTAGCCGTCAGAGTTCTGACACTTTGGAATAGACTTTCGGGCATCTCGGGGCTGCCGCCAATGACCATGATCACAGCCATCGTCTCACCGATAGACCGTCCGATAGCGAGAACAACGCCTGCGAGAATACCGCTTTTGGCGGCAGGCAGCATGATTTTGAACGTGGCTTGTTCTTTCGTCGCTCCGAGCGCAAGCGCACCTTCATAGTAAGTGTTGGAAACACTGTTCAGAGAATCAAAGCTTACGCTGACGACAGTCGGTAAGATCATAATGCCGAGAACAAGCGAAGCCGATAGAATACCGTACCCAACACCCGCGGGGGAAACGTAATCTCTTACAAAAGGCACAATGATCGTCATACCGAACAAACCGAAGATCACCGAAGGAATACCGGCAAGCAGGTTGATCATCTGCCTGATAGGAGCAACAAGCTTCTTGGGGCAGAACTTGTAAAGCGCAATCGCCGTGAAAAGCCCGACACCGATACCGATAAGCACTGAAAGCGCCGTAACATAGAGCGATGCCACGATCATCGGGAATATCCCGTAGCTTGGATCGTCCGCAAGCGGCGCCCAATCACTTCCGAAGATAAACTTCGCAAATCCCGTCTTTGCGATAAACGGCACACCGCTGATAAAGAGAAATACCGTTATCGTCACAAGCGCGAGAATGGAAAAGATCGCAGAGAAAAGGAACACGCCGCGCATGACCTTTTCTCTTGCATTTATCAATCCGTACAGATTTTTCATGTTATTTCGAAACGCCTGCCCAGGTCTTGATAGCAGAATCGCCCGCATCTACGTTGTAGATGTTCTTGAGATCCTCAAGAGAGATGCTGTCAAAGGTGTTCGCCTTATTCACGATAACGGCGATACCGTCCTTCGCAACCTCATAGTAGGTGCAGTTATCAGCCTTAGAAGGATTGAAGGCTTCGGAGATCATACCGAAATCGGATACACCGTTCTTGGCATCGTTGTAGCCCGTTCCGCTTCCGCCACCGCCAACAGTAACGCTGACACCGCTCTGCATTTCCTCAAATTCAGAAGCGAGCTTTTCCATAAGAGGCTTGAGCGAGGTAGAACCGGAAATGGCGATCTCACCCGACAGCCCGGGGACTACGGTATAAGAAACAGCACCTTCTTTGGTGGAAACATAGCCGTTATCGGAAATAATGGTCTGCGCATCAGAGCTTTGCAGGAAGGAAAGAAACGCGGTATTGACTTCGCTTGCCGCCTTGCTTTCCTGATACACGACGTTAAGAGGGCGGGAGATCTTATAAGAGCCGTTTTTGATGTTTTCAAGCGTGGGCAGAACACCGTCAACCTTGAGAACCTTTACCTCGTCGGTAATATAGCCAAGGCTGTCATAACCAATGGCAAGAGGATTGCCCTTGACTTCCTGAAGAACGGCAGCAGTTCCCGTTGCAACGATAACACCCGAAACGTCGGTCTTGCCCTTGAGTCCGATGATCTCCATAAAGGCGGACTTTGTTCCGCTTCCGTCCTCACGGGTGACAACGCTGATGTTCTTATTCTCGTCGAACTTTGCGCCGCCGCAAGAGGTCAGCGCACCGAGGGTGCCGAGTGTGAGTGCAAATGTGAGTATGAGTGCAAATATCTTTTTCATGTTCAAAATCTCCTTTTCATGTTTTGCACCATCATTATAACAGAATCGAATTCTTACAACCACCAAGCCGAAGTACGGGGAATGTAATGTTTGTGTAAATCAGCCAAAAAATACGTGACGATCCCGAATGCGAAATGATCGCCTCTCAGGACAATCGATCCAGACTCCTTATTCTATCCCGAAAGCAGATCAATGATTCATAAGCCTCCGACAACATGAAACGTCATGTCAGATGAAGCCTTTACTGAAACGCCGGATCCGTCAAAAAGTATCCCAAAAAAGCGCTTTTCTGATACGCGATATGCCCTTCGTTGCCTCGGTTCACAACACAGAAAACAGCTCTGACTTTCTTTATACCACCGTCTGAAGTCCCACACCCACACCGCCCTTCACCCACAAGAAAGGCGCGTGAAGAAAAAACCATAAAAAAACACTCCCGAAGGAGTGTTTTTTTATGGTTTTCAGTTATGCGATCGAGCCGTTACCGGTGTATACGGTAGTACCGGTAGGATCGGTTACGGTGATGGTGAAGCCATCTGCTTCTGCGGTGGGAATATTGGTAAAGATGTTACCGAACATTGCCATGTCGTCAGAAGCGATATAAAGATCGTCACCCGCGGTAACTTCCTTATAGATCTCGGTAGCGGTGTTTTCATAGGTCTTAACGGTTTCGCCGCCCTTGGTGAAGACAACCTTAACGGTGAGACCGGAAACATACTGTGCGTATTCGATCTTGGAAAGGAATACAACACGGATGTTGAGAAGACCTTCGCCAGCAACCTGAGTCTGATAGTAGCCTGCAACAGGTTCTTCAGCATCAGCCTTGATGGGGTTAACGATCGAAATAACCTTGAGATTGTTCTTGGTTGCTTCAACGCGAACGTCAGCGTAAACCTCGCCGTTGCCGCTGATGAAACCGCCTGCAACACAGTTCTCAATCGTAAGAGCAGCATTGTCGCAAACAGCTACGAGAGAAGCCGCGATCTCCTTGCCGTATACGTTACCATAGTTCTTCGAATTCTTAACGATATTGGTGGGGTTGTTCCAGTGACCCGACGCACCGATGATACCTGCCGCGGTGTGGCTGCCGTAAACGGTAGCGTAGTTCACGCAGTTGTCAAATTCATAGTGGTCGGAAGAGCCTGCACGACCGACGATACCGCCCGCGCGTGCGTTGGTGGAGTCACCTGCATCCATGAAAACGGAAGAATCCTTATCAATCGTGATGTTGAAGATACCAACGGAGCTGTTGATGGGGCCTGCCCATTCAGCCTTACCGCAGATACCGCCGACACCGATCCCACCCGATGCCTTGCCGTTCAGGGTAACGTCAACGTTCTTGAGGGTGATATTGTCTGCGTGACCTCTGTCATAGCGACCCATG
>JAFVYN010000078.1 GCA_017508605.1 Clostridia bacterium | reverse complement strand
CTTGGCCCCGGCGACAGCATCTATTATGACAGTAGCACGCCTCACGGTATGATCGCCGTAGACGGTGCGGACTGTCTCTTCTACGCGATCGTTCTGAATCCCACGACAGAAGAGAAGGGCGACGATTATTCTCCCATCGGCGTTCTTGCCGAGCCTGTCAAGAATCACCGCGACGACGAAGCGCGTGTGTATCAGAAATTTATTGACGTGACCGAGGATGAGAACGGAACACCCACCTCGATCCGCTTTAAGAATACCGACCGTTTCAATTTTGCTTTTGACATTGTCGACGCGCTTTCGGACGAAAAGCCCGACAAGCTGGCGATGCTGTACGTTGGCAAGGACAAGAGCGAAAAGCGTTTTACCTTCCGTGACATGCGTCGTGCCTCGGCACAGTGCGCGAACTATTTCAAATCGCTCGGCATCAAGAAGGGCGACCGCGTGATGCTTGTTATGAAGCGTCATTATCAGTTCTGGTTTGCGATGCTCGGTCTGAACAAGCTGGGCGCTGTGGCGATCCCCGCGAGCAATCAGCTCCAGGAGCATGACTTTGAATACCGCTTCCAGTCGGCGGGTGTACGCGCCATCGTCTGCACAGCTGACGGCAACGTTGCCGAGGAGGCAGAACGCGCCGCCAAGCACTGCCCCGAGCTTGAATACAAGATCATGGTGGGCGGCAAGCGTGAGGGCTGGCGTTCCTTTGATGACGAATACGTTCTTTACAGTACCCATTACAAGCGTCCCGATGACGCGCCCGCGGGCGACGATCTGATGCTGATGTTCTTCACGTCGGGTACGTCGGGCTATCCCAAGATCGCGGCGCATAATTATAAATACGCGCTCGGTCATTTCCACACGGCAAAGTATTGGCACAACGTTGACCCCGACGGCTTGCATCTTACCATTTCCGACACGGGATGGGCAAAGGCGATGTGGGGCAAGCTTTACGGTCAATGGCTTTGCGAGGCGGCGACGTTCGTTTATGATTTCGACCGTTTCGATGCCGCTGAGATCCTGCCGATGTTTGAAAAGTACGGCATTACCACCTTCTGCGCGCCCCCCACGATGCTTCGCATGATGATCAAGCAGGATCTTTCGAAATACAATTTTTCCAGTGTTCGCCATATGACAACGGCGGGCGAAGCCCTGAATCCCGAGGTCTACCGTCAATTTGAAAAGCTGACGGGACTCAAGATCCTCGAGGGCTACGGACAGAGTGAATCCACGATGATGATCGGTAATCTGACGGGTGCGCCCCACAAGATCGGTTCGATGGGTAAGCCCGCGCCGATCTACAAGGTCTCTTTGATGGACAGCAATGGCGATTTTGTTTCGGCGGGCGGTCACGGTGAGATCGTGGTCGACGTTCGCGACGGTGCGCCCTGCGGTCTCTTTACCGGTTATTACGGTGATCCCGAAAAGACCGACGAGGTATGGCATGACGGCTATTACCACACGGGTGACGTGGCGTGGTGCGATGAAGACGGCTTCTATTGGTACGTAGGCAGAGTGGATGACGTGATCAAGTCATCGGGCTACCGTATCGGTCCGTTCGAGATCGAGAGCGTGATCATGGAATTGCCTTACGTTCTGGAATGCGGTGTTTCCGCCGCTCCCGACGAGGTGAGAGGTCAGGTCGTCAAGGCAAGCATCGTGCTTGTTCCCGGCACAGAGCCTACCGAAGAGCTGAAGAAGGAGATCCAGAATTACGTCAAGGAAAAGACGGCGCCTTATAAATATCCGCGTATCGTTACCTTCCGCGACTCTCTTCCCAAGACCTCCAGCGGCAAGATCCAGAGAAACAAATTATAAAACAACAAAAAGATCCCGAACGGCGATGCGTTCGGGATCTTTTTCGTTATCCGGTCAGGGAACGAGAGCGGTATTGGCTTCGGTGAAGGTCGCGGTATGCGTGACCTCTTCGCCGTCTCTGAGGACGGTGATGGTGACGGTGTCCCCGACACGTGCGGTGAGCATCAGGTCGATCAGCTCATACTGACGGCAGATCTCAACGGGCTTTGCGTTATTCAATGCGATGCTCTTGAGGACGTCCCCCTTTTTGAAGATGCCCTTAACGAGGGAGGTGTCGGTGACATCCTGGATCGTGACGGTATCATACAGTGTGATGTTGCCGCTTTCTTCGTCATATTCGGCACGGGAATCGGTGGGCTGTACGGTGATGCCGACAAGACATTTGATCATTTTGGTGTTTTCCTTGCCGTCGCAGTTGGCGAGGATATTTTCGGCACAGTAGGTGGCGATATTGGAGGGAATCGCGTAGCCGATATTGTCGACAGAGAGGCTGTTGGTTTTGGCATTGACAATGCCGATCAGCTCGCCTGTTTCGTTGAAGAGTCCGCCGCCCGAGTTACCTTCGTTGACAGCGGTATCGATGCGGACGACACGCATGACGATCACGGAGGAGTTATCAACGGCAGTCATTTCGATGTTTTCGCTCTCGACCGATACCACGCCCGATGTGACGGAAGTGCCGCCGCCTTCGGGATTGCCGATGGCAATGGCACGCATGCCGGGAAGAATGAGATTGGAATTGGCGATCTTGACCTCTTTAGCATCGGAGGCTTTGAGCAGCTCGCTGTCGGTAATCTTCAGAACGGCGATGTCATAGGTCATCGAGCCGCCGACGTATTCGGCTTTGATACCGGTTTCGTTCATGGTATCGCTGCCTGCGAAATAGCCGCCGTAGAGGTAGACGCGGATATTGGAGGCGATCTTGTTTTCGGTGGTAGAGGTCGAAGCGTAAATAACGTGGTAGTTTGTGATGATATAGGCGTTGCCCGCTTCTTTGTCAAGCTGATAGATCACGCCCGCTCCCGCCGAATAGCCGTTTGAGGAATTGGCGCGGGGATATTCGCAGTAGATCGTGACCGAGGCAAGCAGGGCTTCGTTGATATTGCGGCGGTAGTCCTCGGTGGAGAGATTGCCCTCGACGATGGCGTTTTTGCCGTCAGTCCCGTCCTTACCGTCTTCGCCCTTCAGAGACTCGAGCCATTCGGCTTCTGTGCCCTTGAACCCGTTTTTGACGGCAATGTCATAGGCGGAGAGCGCTCCGTCGGTGCTTTGGCAGGCTGTCATGACGGTTGCGAGGAGGAGTGTGGCGAGAAGTAAAAGACATACGGTTGTGATTCTGAATTTGTGCAGGTGTTTCATCATGTTCTTCCTTTGATCTTGGGTAATTTGATTTTAGGATACTTCTTTTGTGCGATATCTATGTGACGGCGCGATGAAAGATTCTGTTTTTTTGTTCATCGCATATCGCTGTTTATCTGTATTATAGCATTCGATTTATGAATTGTCAATCGTTTTCTGACGGTATGCTTCGCAGAACAGTGTTAACGCGAGGAGAAAGAGGGAGGGACTTCCGTCGAGGATCCAGAAGACGTAACAGCCCACCAGCCAGAGTAAAAAAAGAGCAAGCGCCGATACGAGCTTTCGAAGGCGCGGACAGGAAAAAAGGAGTGCTTTCATCATTTTCTCGCCGTCAAGCGAGGGGATGGGCAAGAGATTGAAACTACCGAGAAGCAGAGAAATAAGTGAAAACATTTGAAAAGAATCACTATGATGTGTTGCAATGTAGCCGATGAGACTGAAAAGCGGACCGAGAGCCGCCACGGTAAACAAATGTCGGCGCGACGCAAGATGTGTGTGCGTTACCGTGATGCCGAAGGGAGAAAGACGGTATGAGACAATCTTAGCGCCAGCCCAAAGCAGTCCGATGAGATGCCCGCACTCATGAAGAAGGATCGCGGAAAGAAAGGAAAAGAAAAGCATAATACACCTTTTTTGAATCAGTATATGATACAAGTCAATCAAAAAACACCCGAGGACGGGTGTTTTTTGATGATTGTCAGCTCCTCTTTTTTCTTTCAATAAGGTAAAGCGTCAAAAATAAGGCTGATGTGAGGAAAAGAAATACGCACACTACACAAAGAATGACGGTCGTTCTGCCATGCTTTGCTTCCGTTGGTGAAGACGGTGTGTCGGTATCGGTAATAGGTTGATCGGTTCCGTTTACGGTCGGCGTGGTGACGGGGGACGGACTCTCGGTATCTTCCGTTTCGGTATCGGATGTAGGGGGCGTAGGCGGAAGCTCTTCGGTGTGACGAAGCAAATAGATCGAATCGCTCAGGAGTAAGCTGTCATGATTCCCGGGATCGATGACACGCAGCGTGATCTGAAGCTCCTCATCCCCGACCGCTATCGAACCGATGCGCAGCAGAGAAAGGGTGTTTTTTTCGTTATACAGATCAAGAGCGGGACACAGCACGGTTCCGTTCACCTCAACGGAGATCTTGGCGCAGTCTGTTCCGGTCAGCATACGTATATACAGATCGTATTCTCCTTTTGCCGCGTGCGATAGCGTGTAGGAAAGGTGATCCTGCGCGCGGGAAAACAGAATACCGTTAAGAGAGCCGCCCGTTGCTGTATTGAGGCGTATTTCCGAGGCGTAGCCTTGATGAGATGAGATCAGCTCTGCGGTGTCATACTCATGAGAGCCCGCAAGATCTTCATAAAGAATATTCCCGTCGGGGACAGCTTCCTCGGGATAGAGCGGGGCATAATTCATAGTAGGTGTTTGCCCGTCTGAGATCTCCAGGGTGCGGTATATGGGAAATCCGTTGGCATGATAATAAACACGAAAGCGATCGGTTACCCGCCATTGACTTTTGGTGTTTTCGTCGATAGCAAGCATATACCAAGCGCCCGCCCAATCCTGATTTCTGCTTCCCAGATGAACGGGCTCGGACCAGTCCTGTTTTTCCAAAGAGGTAGCGGTACTAAGCACCATTTGCAGATCACCTTGGAAATTCGGTCCTTTAGCAATCATCAGATAACATTTGTGGGATTCGACATATGTGATCAGCGAGGGATAGGATGTGACGGTTGAAGAAATGATATCACTGGAACGGCCGCCAAGAGCATTTTCCGTCCAGGTTCCGATGCCGTCTTTGACGTAATAATTCTTCCATGAGCCGGAAGCCATTTTCTGATCGATGGGAGACCGTGCTACCCGACAGGAAAGGACTCGCTCCACTTCATGCGGTTTTGAGGTGACAGACAGTGTTTTTTTGTTCCAGACATGATTGTAAAACACGTAAAAATATCCGTTTTTTTCATCTACGAATAAAGTCGGATCACCCGCGCCCGCATCGACATACTGTCCTGCAAAGCTGTCGGAACTGTCGGTCGGGTTATCGCTTGTTATAATGTCACCGCCATACGTCCAATGCGCGCCGAGGTCTGTTGACGTTGCGTATCCGAGAGAACGGAAATGATTTTTGTTATTACAGTGCGACTTACGGTAATTGAATTCGGTATGCACCAAGGTGTAAAAAACACCGTTTTCATCGATATACAACCCGCCGCCGAACCAATGCCAGGCATAGGAACCTGCGGCGACATCGCTGTAATCGTATCCCTGCAACGCATTCTGATATCTGCCTACCAAAGTCATGCTGTCAAGGTCACTTCCTCGATAAATACAGTAGGTAATGATATCGTTGACTCCGCACTGCAGATAGTAATAGCAGTTATCTATTTCCGACCAGGCGATACCGCCCGCGATATCGGGGTTGCAATCGGTGAAGGATGTCGGAGTGGATTCGGAAAGAGATATTTCGAAATCTATTGCGGGAGCGTTTTGTAAAAGATCGTTTTTGTGAGGGGACAGATAGGCTTCTTTAGCAGCTTCCAAGGTGCGGTATTCGGTGACGGACGGTTTTAGTTTTTCACTCAAAGCGCTGTACTGTGCGAGTGCGTCCCTCAGAGTTTCTGCCGTAAGCGTGTTTTTTAAGGTCAGGATCGCTTGATTACAGTCTTCGACTTTTTGACGTTCGGTATCATCCAAGACGGTGTCGGTGTAAGTGAAGACAGAAAGCCCGTCAAAAATCACGCCGTTGCCGCCTTGATAGGCACGAAGACCGAAGCTGCCGTGATCCAGCGGCAACGCGGATCGGTCTGTCATGCTGCCGACTTTGATCCCGTTGAGATAAAAGGTGGCACTTTCTTTTTGGCATAGAACCGAGAGGGTATTCCATTCATTGACATTGACCGAGGCTGGTTGCAGCTCTATCGTAACGCCGTTATAGGTTCCGCTTTTCGTGGCGTTGACGACCCAGGCGTTATCATGACGTTTCAGAAGGCGGAGCGATCCGTCACCCGAAAAACCGAAATGATAAAAGTAATAAGGGTCAACCGTGCCGCCGGCGCTGTTATAATCCTTGCGCTCCGACGCACGGAAGGTAATGCCGAAATTACGGCAAGAGCCTTTAAATGAAACGCTGATCAGACAGTCCGTCAGGGAGGTTGCGTCCTTTCCGTTGTTCAGCTTGCCGATATATACCGCATTGCCATCAAGCTTGGCGGTTTCGTTTTGCAGCAGTAACGTGCCTTCAATTCCGTTTTCAACTCTCACAAAGTCCACAGCCGCAGTGTCGCTTTCAAACTGATTGATATAGGCGGGCAGAGTGTAGCCTCCGTGGTCGGTGTCATCCGTGTGAGAGAGTGCGTATACGGTGACTGCCGAAAACAAACAGAGCATGAGAATGATGGCAAGGATCGTGATGATAGATTTTGTATGTAACATGACAGGTTCCTTTCTCGTCAGGCTTGAAGATCCAGGGAATACAGGGTAAAGCTGTCGGCGCCCCAGGTTTCCAGCGGCGTAATAGACAGTGATGTGATGCATGCATTAACAGGATAGTAAACCAAACGCTGGTGATTGTCGGTATATTTCTGTCGGTGAATCATACCGTCAGCATCGGTGAATTCGACCAGAACGCTACGCAAAAGACATTCCGGCATGCGATAGGAAGTTTGTTTCAGGGGATAGTGGTAGGGCATATTGAGATACGTTCGGTTCAGATCGCTGTCAAGAACCATTCGAAGACGTTTTACCGATGTTGCTTTTGAGAGGGTCAGAGTGAAAGGCTTTCCCAAAGGGAGTTTGGTGAGAGATTGCTCGCCGCGGTCTGTTGCGCATAAAAGCTTGGGTGCATCACATCTGACCATCGCATTGATGGGTGACGGATGTCTGGGAATGCCCGGCAGATAGCAATCATCCTCCAAAAGTATTTGCTGTAGTTCGGAAACATTGACATCGCACGGTAAGACGTGATGACGGACTGCCAGAGCGGCGGCTGTGCCTGCGGCTTGTCCCAGGATACTGCAGGTTGCCATTACCCGTGAAGAGGAAAGGGCAGCGTGCGTGACGCTGATATTACGTCCTGCAAACATCAGATTTTTCACCGTGGGAGAATACAGGCAACGGTAGGGTATGTTCCAGGGAGAAGGGGTGCTGTAATACCGTGTTCCTTCGTGGGGGTGGTAGAAGCCTTCGGGATAATGATCGTCCATGGGCCAGCCTGCATAAGCAACGGTATCGTGATGCTGACGGTTTTCTGTCACGTCGGTCCGGGTCAGAATATACGCACCGACATAACGACGCGATTCCCGTTTTCCGGGAAGCATGCCGATAAAGTCAAGCTCCCAACAGTCCATGCCGTGATCCCCGTGGTTTTTCATATGATCCCATACACCGTACGCAATTTTGAGTAGCTCATCACGGCAAAGATCGGTATCGTGAACGCAATCCATTTCGCCGCCGTACTCGATCCACCACCAATTATCGTGCAAGGGGTCGTTGTGCGGTTTGTAAAACATGGATTCATCGGTAGGATAATCGTATGCCCAGTCGGGAGGGGTAAAGACAGTTTTGTGATCTGTTTCGCGGATCTGCAAAAGACAGCTCATTCCCATGGTTTTTTTATCGCTCTCTGTCAGGACAACATCTTCATCAAAATCGTTCTTGGATTCACGGCCGTACATATAGGGGGCATTGGTGAGAGGCGCCAGGACGGAATCTCCCGAACAGTCGATCATGACTGACGCCTTAACGCAGTGAAAGGTTTCCGCAATGCTCTGATATCCTGTAACGCTTACGATCGTTTCGTTTACTACCTCCGCGCTGTAGCATGCGGTATTAAGCAAAAGCGTCAGATTCTTTTCTTTCTTCGCAAGACCGTAAAGGAGTGAATCCCAGACGGAATAGCTGAGAGACGTATTATAGCAGAAGTTTAAAAGCTGTATTTCTTCGATAATGCCTCTTTCACGAAGATCCTTGCCGCGCGCACCGCCAATGTGCATGCGGATCTCGCCCGAAGCGTTTCCGCCCAGTACTGCCCGATCCTGCATCAAAAGGGTTCTTGCGCCGTTTCGGGAAGAGGACAGTGCGGCGCAGAGTCCTGCCATACCTCCTCCGACTACGCAAACGTCAACGTTATAGTCTTTGTATTTCATGTGTTACTCCTTAATAATGTCACAGTAGGCTATTTTTTCGGAAGAGTAGACTACGGTCTGCGTATTGGTATCGGTGATATACAGCGTTACCGTATCCCAGGCGTTATCGGGAATATCCGTGATAACACAACCGAAGAGCGCGTAGGAATACAGCGCAGAATACCGTTTTCCGGCAGCTTCCACGGAATGATAGAGTTTATATTGAAGCGCACCGTCAAGGGAATTCCCAAGGTATCCGTTTAAAACCTTTTCGCCTTCCTGACTTTCAAAGCGCACGGTGATTCTGAAGCTGTTACTGTTATAATTGCGGATCTCCTCCAAGGGCGTGACCATAACAAAACGAAGTGCGTGTTCGCTATTGGATTCACGCTTATGGGAGATATAGGCATCAAGCAGCTTGTCTCCGGACGAAAGCTCGGTATCGGGCGCGCAAACGGTGAGATCGTCGATCATTAAGTTCGGATCACTCGATCGGAATCCAAAGCTGCCGTGATCAAGGGAAAGATCGCTCTCGGCGGTATTGATCGAAGCAGCAAGAGTATTGTTGACTGTCAGGATGATCGTATGCTCGTTAACGGTTACGGTGGCGGTGTTCCAGGCGGCGGTATCTATGCTTACTTCCTCTGTTGTAATGCTGTCTCCCGCCGCGGTACAGGTTTCGGAGGTGTTGATCTGCCAGGAGTTCTGATAGCGTTTTAAAACACGGCCTTTTCCGTTTGACAAGCCGATGCAATAGAAATAATAGGGATCGACCTCGCCGCCTTCATACTGATAATCGCTGTTTCGCGCGGCGTGTACCGTCGTGAAGAAAGAGGCACTTCCCTTGAAACGGAAGGAAACTGTGTAAGAGCGTAAGGCGGTGGCGGGGGAATTTTGGATCAGTTTTCCGTTGTACAGGATGTGTCCGCTTCCCGTCAGAACTCCGTTCTGAATGGTAAAACGGTTTGACATGCCGTTTTCAACGTTGGAAATAAATCCATCGAGAGGGGTGGTGTTCGGTACTGTGTTGAAATCTTCCCCGAAGAGAAGTGTTCCGTCGGGCGAACGGACGGTGATATCATCGACAAGAAGATCGCCCTGATAAGAACGGATGCCAAACGATCCCGTTTGATAAGTATCGTCTGTGAAGGTAGCGACGAGAACGTTCTCGATGTACATGCTGACGGTATTTTGGAGGCAAACAACTGTTATCTCGGTCCAGGCACTTTCATCAAGTGAGACGGCTGAAGTGACCTTAAAGCTGTCGGAACCTGTGGAATTGATGCTCCAATTACCGACACCGTTGTCGGTTTGAACACGTTTCAGAATGCGTAACTGATTGGCTGCCGAAGAGAATCCGATAGCATAAAACTGATTGTATGAGGCTGCGCGTACGATGATTGCGAAATTTTGGTTTCGCCCCTTGACCCTCATGGATATGCTGTAATCGGATAATGTCACTGCTTGGCTGCCATCAGCAAGGCTGCCTTGATAAAAACCGCTACCATGCGAAGCAATGAAGTTTTTTGCATCGGAGTCTATGGAAAAACCATTGACAGTCTGACCGTGTTCGACAGGACTCAGAGCGAATGGAGTCTTCTCATCGAAGCTATTTTGGTAGACGATCGAGGTGTGCGGATCGGCGGTCGGTGTGGCATGAGTTGACATTGCGAAGAGAGAGAAAAGCATGCTGATAACAAGCAGTACGGAAAAAAGGTGTTTCATCATAGAGTGTCTCCTTATCAAAATATCGGTAGTGATTACTACCTCTTTTATTATACATGATATAAAAGATGCTTTCCTTTTTCTTTTTGCAGGAAAACTATAAAAAAATGCAAAAATTGATTTGATTTATCTGCTGTTTACAGAAAAACGTGCATTTTTGTCCTAATCTATTTACTTTTGCCGTGAGCTGCGTTATAATACGGATAAGAGAGGTGAGAGTCGATTGATCAATGATATTTCCATGTATCTTAAATATCTGAATCAAAACGGATTTGCGGTGACTTGTCATTTTTTTGATTCTTTTTTTCTTCATCCATCGATAGCCCCTTACAATTATCACCGCTCCCCGTACTGCCTGTATGTGAAATCTTGCCGAGAGGCATGGGACGGTTGCCTCGCCTGTCAGAATCGGATCGAGGAAAAGCTCAGAACGGTCGAAAGCTTTTCGTATTATTTTGGCGTGTGCCATGCGGGAGTGGGAGAGTTTGTTTTTCCGATTCGTTGTGAGAACGGTCTGACGGTAGGGTTTGTAAGTGTCAGTGGATATGATCCTTCACACAGTCGCTTTGACGCGCGGAGAACCAGGACTTCAAAGAGGTATGGGTTGTCAGATACCATTCTTGAAGAGTTATGGAAAAAAGAAATGAAACCCCTTCCGGATACACACGAGTCGCTTTTGGCAGTCATAAAGCCGCTTTTGTATATGTTGACGCAGTTTTGCGACTCAAAAGATAAAAGCAGAAAGAATCTGATAAATACCGAGTCTGACACTGCGTTTCTTGCCATTACCCGTTATCTGGAGGAGCATTTTTCCGATTCCGTATCGCTTGATACGATCTGTGTTGAATTCAATTATTCCCGTTCTTATATCAGTCATCTGTTCAAGAAAAAAAGCGGGCAGGGGATCAAAGGTTATCTGAATGCTTTGCGCATAGAGCGGGCGAAAGAATTACTGGTTTCGACAGAACTGCCCATTGGAGATATTGCGTCGATTGTTGGCTATTCCGATTCCAATTATTTCACAAATCTTTTTCACAAGCTTTGTAAAATGTCGCCGCGCTCTTATCGAAAACTATTTCGGATATAAAAAGCAGCCTCAGATTTTAAGAATCTGAGGCTGATTAATATTCTGTTCGCTAAGTGGGGTCAGTCCCACTTTTTCTTTTCGCCTGCTTCTTCGATGGCGATGGAGTAGTCCTTGACGGTGTTGGGGGAGGGGAGGTTCTGCATCTGGTCATAGTACCACATGAAGCCGCCTTCTACGTAGCCGTTATTGAGGAGGAGCTGGTTCTTGACCTCTGTCGCTGTCATGGAGTCAGCGGGGCTTTCGGTAGTGATGCACCAATAACCGGGGATAACGTCACAGCCGAATGCCTGCGACCACTGTTTGATGGCGTTCAGATTGCCTCTGCCGCCTGCGTAGCACTGCAGATAGATTCTGTCGCAAAGCTCGGGACCGAGTTCCTTATAGAGCTTGACCCAATACTGCTGATTGGTGTAGGGGCAGAG
>JAFVYN010000077.1 GCA_017508605.1 Clostridia bacterium | reverse complement strand
GTCTGTCAATGTCAAGTTTCTCAAGCGCATCCAGCCGTCTGTCAATGTCAAGGATAATGACATTAAGCGCTTGAATCGTCTGATATAAGTAATTTTTCATGGCCGCAAGCTCCTCTTGCGGTGTTCCCGACAAACGGGTCGGGGGAGTGCGGAGCTGGTCTATCATTCCTCGCTCCCCCTTTCCATTGTCTTGGTGATCGAGTAGATACGGCATTCTCCCACACCCTCAAGACGGAGTCTGAAATGATCGCACCGCTCGATCTTGACAGGGAGAGAGAAGGATGATAGGTCATACCCTGATATGGTCGATACGGGAATCCATTCGGGCTTCGAATCATACTCAATCAAGATCATGAGCGTTGCGCCTTGCGAGAGTGCCATGCGAAGCGTGAGGCGAGAGAGATATTTTCTGTCGGGACTTTCTGTACCCATGATGCCCGTCTCGGCATACCAAGGCACTTTTGTCTTGTCAGGAGACCCCGATCCGAACATAGTGTAGATGGTGTTGCCGCAAGAAAAATACAATTCCTCGTCGGTTGCGGTAAAGCCTGTAATCTGCCTGCCTTCGTCTTGTCGATGCCATATTCCCTTGGCAAGATCGTATACAAAGGTCGCATACACGCCGCCTTTGTCCTTCAGGCAGAGATAATACTTCGCGCCAAACGCACCGCCCACGCCCTCAGCATAGCTTACGCTGCCAAAGTTTTCCGAAACAAGGCGGGGCAGGGAGCCGTCATACGCATAGACACCGTTTGTGCTGTGATAGAATAGGATCTGCTCCACGTTGACAAGAGAACGGTAAGATCCGTCCTTCACGCCGTGACATTCGGTGGTCTGCATTTGAAAGTTGCTCGGCATATAGCCTGCGACACGGTGCATGACGGTCTCCTTGAAAAAAATCGGATTGCCCTGATAGGTCACAGCACCCGTGAAAGGAGCGTTTGTGCCAACGCCAACGGTATAGGAGTCCTCGGCAGTACCGTCGAATAGATAGAATGTCTTCGGATCGCCAAGTCTTGACGCGTATATCTCGTTGACAAATACGCCGTTCTGTTCTCCGTAACGGCACCCCCATAGGCGATTGCCCGAAACACAGATGTAGTCAAGCGTCGGAACAGAACGCGTCACTTCAAATGACGAATAAGCAAGACCAACCTCATCATAACTGCAGTGATAAAGCGGAGTGTAGTCCAATACGAGAGTATTCTCGTTTGGAATTTCGATGATGGTACGAGGAGCGTCCATCACTCCGCCAAGTTCAGGATTATCTATTACAAAATTGTCAACTGTCACAACTTCGCCTTTTGAAAAGCCGTCAAACGGTTTATTGCATCCGAGAGCGGTATAGACAGGAGAGACGTGTATCCATTCCTCTCCCGACCAACGGGCAAGTAAGCCATCACCATAGTACTCATTGTTGATCCAAAGATCTCCAACCGAAGGATCTTCCGGTTTATCAAGAATTGGGCATTTCCCGCTTTTGTCTGTTGTATAACCCCAACAGGAGTATCCTTTTCCCGGTTCAGCAACATAACGATAGGCAAGAGCTCCTTTTTCGGAAAGGTTTTGCGTGTTAATATAATAGGTGTCGCCTTTTTCGTCAAGCAGAATCAGATACGCGCCCATGCATTCTATCTGCTTTACAATGCCCATGCCGTCAAGAGTAACAGTCTCTTCACCGATATAGACCGTATTGCCGACCACGGAACAAATCGCTCCGTTTACCGTTAGGGCGTGTATCTCGGCGTCATGCGTCTTGTATATGCCATGTGGCTTTCTCAGCGAGAGAACAGGATAGTCGTCCGAGACAAGATTGTTTTCGTTATAAAAAGAGCCCTCGGGGACAACGAGCCGATGGTCGTAGCCGCCGAAGGCAGAAATCATCGACCTCGACGATTCCAAAGGATGCAAAGTCGGTAGATTGATCATGCTGTTACCTTCTTTCGTTATGAGGATGCTTGTAAAGGCGAGAAGCGTCAGTAAGATTGCCACGAGGGCAAAGATCTTTTTCATATCTTTACCCCCGTGTGCCGAAGAATTTTAGCTTCTCACCCTTCGGCTTGTGCGTTCTGTGATAGAGCCGGGCGTACTCGGCGTAGGTGTTGTTGAACATGGCGTAGGCGTTTGCGTAGCGGTTCATTTCGCCGCTTGTGTAGTCTATCAGCGCCTCAAGCCATAGGAGATATATTCTCTCGTAAGGGGATGGGATCAGAAGCGTCGTGGTGCGGATCGTGTTCTCGTCGTACCGCGGAAGGGGAATGCTATCGCCGCCATCATGCGTCAGGATAAGCTCGTTATAGACACGCCCGTCAAGCTCCGACAGCCATTTGATCTTCACGTCCTCGGGTATACCGTTACGCTTTCTTTGATCAATACCCGTGATAGCTTCGGCGATCGTCATGTTATTTGCCCTCTGCCTTTTCTGCTGCCGCCGCCTCAAAAGCCATAGCCTGCGAGAGCATCTCGTCGCGGTGGTCGAGGACCTCAAGGACGTAGTCGGGGACGGTGACTTCTACGCCGCGCTTAATGAGATACGATTCGCCGTTCACGGCAACGTAGACGTCGTCCTTATCGGTACGGGTGATCGGGAGTTTGATTCTTACTTTTTTACCTGTAGACATAGTTTCCTCCAATTATGTTTTTGGTATGGTTAAGGGGGTGGATTCAGGGGAGGGAAATCCTCCCCTGAATCGGCATCAGTTTTCGTCGGCGGTGAGCTTGGATTTGCACTCTACGCGGACGATGTAAGGCTCGATGAGGATCTCGGCGGTATGGAGAGCTTTCCAACCGATAGACGATCTCTGATCGAGGGGGTCGGCAGTGCCGGCAGAGCCTTTCTGCTTGATGATGGTCTGCAGGCCGCCGCCCGTGACCTCGGTGTCGCCGTAAGCGTTGGCGCCGAGGAAGATACAGCCGTATACGTTGCTGGCATATACCTTTGCCTCGGAGGATTCCACGAATCTCACGCCTGCGATCTTGCCAAGCTCGCCGTTGTAGATGTTTTCGGGCTGTGCGTACTTGTGAGCATCGATCCACGCGGGGTCGCTCTGAAGGTCATAGGCTACGTTGGGATGAATGATGGCAACGTAGTCGCCGTTGATCTTGGGCGCGTTATTCTTCTTGAGGAATGCAACGACTCTCTTGACCAGGTCAACGGTGAGAACGCAGGTCGCATCGAGACCGGTACGGGTGGTTACAGCGGTGCCGTCGCCTTTGGGAGCGTACATCACGTTTGTGCCGCTCTGAAGGACGTTTCTGTCAACCGTGTCAAGCGTAAGACCTGCCTGCTTGCCGAGGACCTTGGTGGCTTCCACAATGGTGTTGTCGATGGAGGTCAGCTCAAGGACGTCAGACTGTACGATGTAATCGCCGTACTGTGCGACCTCTGCCTCAATGGCGGTCACAGACAGCTTTTTACCGTCGGGAGTAACACCCTCGGTAAGAGGCGTGAGCGCCTTGGGAAGAGATGCGAATTTACGGAATTCGATCTTCTTGCCGCCGTTTTTGGGGATAGGTCTCTTCTGCGCGAACTGACCGTGAACAAGCTCGGCGCTTGCTTCCTCGATCAGATTCATATCGTAGAAGGTTTTGTTTTCTGCCGAAAGACCCGAATCTCCGGTGACGTTGGTGTTGAGTTCTGCGAAAAGCTGAAGATTCAGCATTGTGATGTAAGTGGTGGTGCAATTGGTCATGATAATACTCCTTATTATGTTATTCAGGAGAGATTATCCGAAAGTGATCTTCTCTCCTCTTGCGACACGGCGGTTGATTTCCGCGATGTCTGCTTTGGTGAGCTTGGACACGTCGCTCTTGACTGTGGCGGCAGATGAGCCTCTTGTCCCGTTTTCGACAGGTCTTGCCCCGTTTGCCATGACACGGTTGACAACCTTTGTCTCGGCTGTCTTTGCCGCGTACTGCATGGCGGCAGGGATGATCTCGTCTTTGTGGATGACTTCAAATGCCGTTTTGACGTCGATGCCCGCGTTCAAAAGAGACATAAACTGCGGATTCTTGCTCTCGGTTTTCAAATCAAGCGAAGGATATACCTTCTTCGCCTCTTCCCCTTGATCGATCCATGCGGCATACTGCTTTGTGGCGTGTTCCTGACGTGCTCTTTGTTCGTCGGCGGCACGGAACGCAGCATTCTCTTTCTGGAGCTTTCGCACCTCCTTGAGCTGTTCGACCGATACACCTTTTTCCATCGCTTCCTGCTCGTAAAAAGCATCATCATCTTCGATGGCTTTTGAGAGTGCGCTGACATCGCCTTGCTTCACGCCGTATTTCGCACAAAGCATATCGAGAACGGGAGAAAGCTCTTCATACTTTTTCACAGTCTCGTCCGCTTTGGCAAGACGCTTTCTCACAACGTCTTGTGTGTCAGCACTCGATCGCTTTTTATACTGATCGGCGTACTTTTCGCGTATCAATTCGTCGAACTCCGCATCAAGGTCGGGGGCTTCGATTGTCGTTGTCTGTTCCTCGGCGGCAGGAGCAGGCTCGCTCTGTTTGCCGTACTTGACGTCTGCCAACGGGTTAGCTTTACCCTTGGCGGTCTTTTGGGCAAGAGAGGAGGCTTTATCGCCCGATTGCACCTCGGCGGCAGGTGCCGTTACGCCCGTTGCGTCACCGCTCCCGGTGTCCGCGCCTTCGGCAAAAAGCTGAAGGTCGAGGGTGGTGACAGAATAAGTGGTTTTGGTCATACTGACCCCTTTCTGCCCTTATCGTGGGCAATTCGTTTTATTGCCACTGCTTGCGGATATTGAGAGGCAAGCAGACGGTAACCTTTTTCTATTGCGTGGGCGATGATCTTTCCCACGCTGTACTCGGCATCAAGCGGAATGATCGCTTTGGTATCTCCCGGCTCGATGCTGACTACGGCTTCTTTTTGTCGCCCGGAAAGCGACATCAGATTGTCTATCAGGGTGTAGGCAAGGATAGAAGCACAAGCGCAGACAAGGTCCTCGCCGTGCTTTGCTGTCCCTGCGTGTCCTTTTGCCGTGAACTCGATGATCTTTTCCGCGTCATCCTCTCGGAATCCTACGGTGATCATCGGGGAGACGTGGACTCTGCCACCCTCTGACGGGATTTTTTGGTGTTCGCGGCTTCTTGCTTGCCTTCCTTGCCACCGAGCCGCTCGGTCTCTTCTACGTTTTCTGCCGTTGCTTTTCCGCTCTCCGGCGAGCCTTGCTGTGCCGCCGTCATCTGCTGTTGCATCATCATGAACATCATTTGATTTTGCGTTACCTTTTGCATGACGAAGTCTTTGCGGTCAAAGTCCATCATCTCAAGGCAGGCGAGGGCTTGGGAAGCCATCTGGGGATTGAAAAAGCCTGCGGAATAGAACTGCAAAGCAAGCTCGTTCTGCGCCATTTTGGAATAAGGCGAGGCTTTCTGCGCCGTGACCTCAATGTCAAAGTACGGGACACGTTCGCCCATGCCGACACCGAACTCGTTGCCGCCCTGACTCTGTGGCGTGAGTCCTGCGTTGGTGTAGGTGATAAACTCCTGCGCCCCGGCTTGTCCGATGATGCGGAACTGTCGGGGAAGATCGTAAAACTGACGGATCAGCTCGATCACCATCACGATCAGCTCGCGGTAGGCGCGGAAGGATGCTTTGTTGTTGTCTCTCGATAGCTTTGAGCCTGCCTCTTGCATGGCGGCAATGGCAGAGGCGGCTGTCACACCGCTTGCCGTACCGCCGTTGGAAACGTCACGGTTGCCCGTCGTTTCTTTCAGCTCGTCCACCTTGTACTGCATAACAGACAAGAAGATATTGCTCAAGGGATTGGCTTTGATCGGGGAAATAAACTCCTCGCCGACACCGCCCTCCACGTGGACGATGTCGTTGTCAAGGTCGGCAAACTCCTCTTCGTTGATGCCGCCTTCGGAGCGAGAGAAGTATCTCGGTCTTGCGTTAGCAAGCATATTTTTGAGAATCGCCTGACCGCCTCGGTCTATGTAACTCTGACAATCCTTGCCGATGTCGATGTAGCCGAAGCCTGCAGGCGTTCCCTCAATGGGATAAAGCACGTCGAATACAAAGGGGTACATACCGTGGTCGTAAAGTCCTGTTACAGCCATCGGCAGACTCACAAGCTGACCGAGCTCGTCCAGCTTGGGCTCTCGGTCGTTTTCTGTGGCAAAAAGCACTTCGTCGCCCACAAATTTGACGTAATGAAGGATAGTCTTGCCGCCTTCGTTTTTCTTGTAGTACCAGTCAATCACAGCGCTTTTCTGCGAGGTGTCAACCGTGTCATCGTAAACGTACTGCGCCACGTCAACAGCCTTGCTGCCGAGCTTGCCTTCAAGCTGTGGGTAGCTTTCGATAAGTAAGTCGTTGTCTTCAAGCTCAACGTGGAAAAAGTGACGGCTGCGCTGAATGTCCGAGATACCCGGCTCCCAGAAGAGATTGAGTAAGTCTGCCTTGGCAATGGCAATGTCACCGATGCCGTTCAGCTTGGTCTTGTCCCAATAGGCCATATACACGCCGGTTCCTGCCTTCAGCTTGTAGTACCAAGCATCCGAGTACACCTTTTCAAAGCCGTTCATGTCAAGCACGACGGGAACGATAGACGATAGCCTTTTCGCCTCTTCCTTGTCGGCGGCTTCTCTCGGCAGGATGTTCGGGGCAGG
>JAFVYN010000076.1 GCA_017508605.1 Clostridia bacterium | reverse complement strand
GGAATCTCCTCTTCCTCCTCGATCGGCGGAAGCTCTTCGGGGATCTCCTCTTCCTCCTCGATCGGCGGAAGCTCTTCGGGGGAAATTAACTTGGTTTCCGTTCCTCTTCTTTCAAGATGTCGTTGACGAATCGCCCGATCGATTGGATCAAGCGTCTCATCCATCTCTTCACCCCACGGGAGGATCACCGTCTCCCCCTCTTCCTCTTCTTCCTCCGGCGGCGTTTCATCCGCCGAAACAGGATCGATCGGAGCGGCAGGCGGCGTTGTCGTCGCCGAAGAGACACCAACACCGATACGGTTATAATTCAGATAATTTGCTTCGATCGGAGAATCGTCAAATTCAAAATCATCAAGAGAGGTTTCTTCGTCAGGCTCTTTCGGTTTCGTGTTATTCTTTTGAGGTGTCAATGCTTCGTCACCATGTTCACTTCTTAAAAGCGCAAGCAGTTCTTCAATACTGAGCGGCGCTTCCTTTTTCTTCTCATCCTGAGACATGCACATTCCTCCTCTTCAAGCATTTCACGTTTTCGTTTTACTGATGGCGCTGTTTGGCAGCCTCCGTCAGAATAATCGACGCCGCGCACGATACGTTGAAAGAATTGATCTTTCCGTACATGGGAATCGAAACAATAAAATCGCATTTTTCTTTTACCAGTCGGGAAATACCGTTACCCTCGCTGCCCATCACAATGGCAACCGAGCCCTTCATGTCGGTCTCCCAAGCGCTCTTGCCACCCGCTTCAGCGCCGTAGATCCAAACGCCGCGTTCCTTGAGACTCTCAACGGTAGTAGCAATATTGGCAACCTTAGCGATCGGCATATGATGTACCGCACCGGCAGACGCCTTCACCGCTACCGACGAGATTGGAGCGGAATGACGCTTCGGCACGATCACTCCGTTTGCGCCGCAGCACTCCGCCGAGCGGATGATTGCGCCGAGATTGTGCGGATCGCTGATATCGTCGCAGACCACAAAGAACGGTGCCTCGCCCTTTTCTTCACAACGCTCAAAAAGATCATCGAGTGTTACGTAAGACACCGGCGAGCAAAGCGCGGCAACACCCTGGTGCGCACCCGATCGGCTCATTTCTACAAGCTTTTGCGCCGAAACCTCCACAAAGGAAATCGCGCGTTCACGAGCAAGCGCCGCGATCACACGAATCGAGCCTTCGCGCTCGCCCTTCTGCATAAAGATCTTTTCGATGTCCCGTCCGCTCTTCAAGGCTTCCATCACAGCATTTCTGCCATAAATCAGATTCTCATCTGCCTCCGCCTCTTCGCGTTCAAACGAAATCCGCTTTTGCGCGGGACGATTTTCTTTTTTATCAAACCGTTTGTTATGATTAGCCATAGTCTTACCCTCATTTTTATCAAATACTACTGACAGTATAACACAAAAAACAAAATTTGTATATACTTTTTTGAAAAAATACCCAAACAAATACCGCGTCCGACGACAAAGGCAATGACTGTATGCCTTAGCGTAAGACGCGGTATTTGCTGACAGTTGATGTATTAAATCAAGTTCTCAATACTTGTTAACAATAGACTGTTAATTATTGAGCTGCCTTCATTGCTGCAAAGCATTCGCTGCAGTAAACAGGTCTGTCGCTGTTGGGCTGGAAGGGAACCTTGGCGGTCTTTCCACAGTTAGCGCACACAGTTTCAAACATCTCTCTGGGTGCTTTACCTGCATTCTTGCGAGCATCGCGGCAAGCCTTGCATCTCTGAGGCTGATTCTGGAAACCCTTTTCAGCGTAGAATTCCTGTTCGCCTGCAGTGAAGACAAAATCTTCGCCACAATCTTTGCATTTCAATGTGATGTCCTGGTACATACTTTTTCTCCTCGCCTTAAAAAAAGAAATGAAAATTTTACCCTCGGACGGACTCAAACCGCCACCTTTGCCAAAACAACGCTCTCGTTAAGCTACACGGGCATATATAAATCAAAAGGAATCCCGAAGACAGACGAGAAATACTCACGTTCTCCCTCTCTGCTACGATTCAGCTTGATTATTCTGACTGCGGATTTTCTTTTTGATTCGATACAAAGCATTGTCAACCGATTTGACACTGATCTGTAATTCTAGTGCAATCTCGGAATAGGAGCGTTCTTCTGCATAAAAGAGGGTAAACACCCTGCTTTCTAAAGGAGTTGCCTTATTCTTAGACAAAATCGCGATACACTCTTCAGGCGTAAATTTAAAAGAAGCCTCCATTTTTGCTTCCTTTTCCTTTTGCTCGCGCTTCAGCTTGGTTTTATGCTTCCGATACACCGAGGTCAGCCGATTCCGAATACAAGTCTTGGCATACAGTCCGAACGTCACTTTATCGACTTCTTCGGTGCGGTAGGTTTTTGCCGCCTTATAAAAAGCAAGCGATGCCTCTTGCTTCAAATCTTCCGCATCCATTTCTGGACATGTCTTCGAAAAAATCCTGGCTTGCGCTTCGATTAAAGGATCATACGTCTTCAGGAGATCTGCAAATGCCGCTTCGTCGCCATTTTGTACTGCCAACAAAAGCTCGGTTAATCCCTTCATTCACAATCTCCGTGTATCAAAAAAATCCTCACGAACACCCTAAAAAAGAATATTCGTGAGTTCATTATATCACATTTCTGTAAATTGTCAATATTATTTCTCAATTTTTCCACAAAAGGGCGAAAAAAACTTTTGAAAATCTTCACAAAAGCCCCATAAACTTTTCACAAATCAATTCAAGAGAAAATCAAGCTCACCCGTCATCAGCGCAAGCACGCCACGGTATATCACTTCGGGACGGTCATCAAAATTGTACTTCATCAATTCAAACTGCTTCTCGTTTTCAGCCGCGATCTTAATCTCAAGAAGCGTATCGGTAGGACCGACGATCTTGCAGGTCAACTCGATCTTTCCGTCCGCGCGGCTTTTGAATGACGTCTCAATGTGATTGCCGCATTTTTTAAAGGAAATCAGACGAAGAGCGCTTTTCAGGCTCTTATTTTTAATGAATCCAAGCAACTCGGATGACAGCGTCTCGGCGATCTGGATTCCCTGGTCGGAAATGATGTAATATCCAATTCCATCTTCTACGATCTCAAGAACGTGTCCCGCATCCAAAAGCTCCGCAAAGCACTCCGCAAACTCGATCGCGCCGACAACACCGTCCTGTACAACAATGTCATTGATGTCAGTGAATTCCATGGGCTGATTGATATTATGCAGTAAATATAATATAAAGATCTTGATATCATTCTTGTCACGGAGCTGTGCTTGCATAGCGGTCATACCTTTCTTTTATACGATATCGGAAAATACGTAATTACGGACAAAACACGTGTGGGCGGATAAACATGATCTGCCCACACGTTGCATTGTCTTTGTGTTGATTATTCAGCAGGTGTTGCCACAGTAGAGGGTGCTTCTGTCGTTTCCTCGGTATCGACCGTAGGAACGTAATTATCATACGAGGTGTCGGTGAAAATGATCGAACCAAAATAGTTCTGATCAACGTCATCAAGCTCATCGGATACCACGAAGCTGTTCTCATAATGGAGAATGGGCGTCATGGGAAGATCGGTAAGAAGAAGCTCTTCAGCCTGATGGAGAAGGGCTGCGCGCTTGGCAACATCGGTCTCAACCAGTGCCTGACTCATGAGATCATCATACGCCTTGTTATAATAGCCGGTAACACCAACAACCAGCTTGTCGAAGTTAGCAACATCAGTAAAGTCATATGCTCTGCAGGAGTAAATACCGGCAAACTGTGCCAAAGGAGCAAAGGCATCGGTAGAGAGCATGTTAACATCGCAAAGGATCACGTCAAAGCTCGAGGAATTGTAAACGTCAAGATAACGGTCATGAAGCAGACCGTCATAAATAACAACGTCCTGCCATTCCTTGATGGCTTTACCGTTTTCATCCTTCTTATCGGTTGCGACGAGCTGACGCTCGGTGTAGGTCGTAATGCCGTAACCGTAAACACGGATACCCACGCTGAAGCCGAGCTTCGTCCACTGCTCTGCCGCATACTGCGCGATCAGAATATCAGTCTCGGTAGGACGGACAGCAATCGAAATTCTCGCGTTCTGAGGAACCTTGGCAGCGGAAACAAGAGACTGTGCCTTGGAAAGATCCTGAGAGGTGGAAAGTGCGTAAGACGAGCTGTTTTCCTTGAAGGAAGTCTTGCGGTCGGTCTCAAATACACCGTCGGTGATCAGCGTACCGGCAGCAGAACCTGCCTTGGTGAGGCTTGCAATATACTCTCTGTCAAGAGCCAGCGAAAGTGCCT
>JAFVYN010000075.1 GCA_017508605.1 Clostridia bacterium | reverse complement strand
GTTTTCTTACGATTATCGATGAGCAGGTTTATGAAAGGTTTCCCAATCGTATTCTGAATGTGCATCCAGCTCTGATTCCTTCGTTTTGCGGAAAAGGTTTTTACGGGCTACATGTGCATAAAGCTGCTCTTGAAAAGGGTGTCAAGGTATCGGGTGCAACGGTTCATATTGTTACCCCGGAATGCGATGCAGGTCCGATTGTTTTGCAAAAGGCGGTAAATATCAAAGAAGATGATACCCCTGAAACATTGCAAAAGAGAATTATGGAAGAAGCAGAATGGAAGATCCTTCCTCAGGCAGTGCGTTTGTTCTGTGACGGAAAGATTGAGGTTGTCAACAACAGAGTGTATATTAAAGGAGAATAACGATGAAGATTTCTACGATTGCTAATGAATTGAACTCTCTTGCTTATCACGGCAGAGGTATTATCATCGGTAAAAGCGCTGACGGAAAGAAAGCTGTGACGGCATACTTTATTATGGGACGAAGTGTTAACAGCCGCAATCGCGTCTTTGTTGCCGAAGGCGACGCAATGCGCACAAAGGCATTTGATGAGTCCAAAATGACCGATCCCCACTTAATTATTTACTATCCTGTCAGAGTTCTTGGTAACAAGACCATCGTGACAAACGGCGATCAGACCGATACCATCTATAAGCTGATGGATCAACAAATGACCTTTGAACAGGCGCTCAGAACAAGAGAGTTTGAGGACGATAAGCCGAACTTTACTCCCAGAATCTCGGGAATTATTCGCCGCGAGAACGGTGACATGAATTTTGCTATGTCCATCCTCAAGAGTGCGGAGGGCGACGCATCTTCTTGTGAACGTTTTACTTTTGCTTATTCTAATCCTATTGCGGGAAAAGCCAAGTTCATTCATACGTATAACGGCGATGGCGATCCGCTTCCTTCGTATGAGGGTGAGCCCAAAACCCTCGAGCTTCCTGATACTGATATCGATACGTTAACCGATCTGATCTGGTCGAATTTGAATGCTGATAATAAGGTTTCGCTTTTTGTCCGTTACATTGATATAGAAAGTGGCGCAAGTGAGACCAGAATCGTCAATAAAAATAATTGAGGTATTGAATTATGAAAGAATTTGAATTGAAATACGGCTGTAACCCCAATCAAAAGCCTGCCAAGATCTTCATGCAAGATGGTAGTGATCTGCCCATTGAAATCCTCTCGGGTCGCCCCGGTTTTATCAACTTTCTGGATGCTTTCAACTCCTGGCAGCTTGTTAAGGAATTAAAGGAAGCAACCGGTCTTCCTGCCGTTACCTCCTTTAAGCATGTCAGCCCCACCTCTGCGGCTGTTGGTATCATGCTTCCTGAAAAACTCAAGAAAGCTTGTTTTGTTGACGATATTGAAGGTCTTGACAATTCGCCCCTTGCCTGCGCCTACGCAAGAGCAAGAGGCACAGACAGAATGTGTTCTTTTGGTGACTGGGTCGCGCTTTCTGATGTTTGTGATGTGACAACGGCGCTGATGATCAAGAGAGAAGTATCTGACGGTATTATTGCGCCCGGCTATGAACCCGAAGCACTTGAGATTCTCAAGAGCAAAAGAAAAGGCAATTACAATATTGTCAAAATAGATCCTGATTATGTCCCTGCTCCGATAGAACATAAGGATGTATTCGGCATTACCTTTGAACAGGGAAGAAACAATTTTAAAATTAACCGTGAGCTTCTTTCGAATATTGTTACGGCAAACAAAGATCTCCCTGAGTCTGCCGTAAGAGATCTGATCATTGCGTTGATCACACTGAAATATACACAGTCCAATTCTGTTTGTTTTGCCGTTGACGGTCAGGCGATCGGTGTTGGTGCGGGTCAGCAATCAAGAATTCACTGCACACGTCTTGCAGGTGGTAAAGCCGATACTTGGTTCCTGCGTCAGCACGAGAAAGTACTGAATCTTCCTTTCAAGGAAACGCTTGGCAGACCCGACAGAGATAACGTGATCGACGGATATATCAATAAGAACGAAGAAGATGTCTGTGCTGACGGTATTTGGCAGAAGTATTTCACCCGTCAGCCCGAACCCTTGACTGATGAAGAGGCAAAAGCTTATCTTGCGACGATTGACGGTGTTGCGCTTGGTTCTGATGCTTTCTTTCCGTTTAGCGATAATATTGAGCGCGCAAAGAAGAGCGGTGTTAAGTATATCGCGGAGCCGGGCGGATCAATTCGTGATGATGCGGTAATTGAATGTTGCGATAAGTATGATATGACCATGTCCTTTACCGGCATGCGTTTGTTCCATCATTAATCAAAACAAGGACTACGGTATGAAAATTATGGTTGTCGGTGGTGGCGGAAGAGAACACGCCATCATCAAAAAAATCAAAGAGAATAAAAACGTTACCGAGATTTTCGCGCTTCCCGGTAACGGCGGTATGGCGCAGGATGCTACGCTGGTCAATATCGGCGCGAAAGATATTTCCGCAATCGTTCAGTTCGCTAAGGACAACAAGATCGATTATGCTGTTGTTGCACCGGATGATCCTCTCGTTCTCGGGTGTGTCGATGCGCTCGAAGAAGAAGGAATTCCTTGCTTTGGGCCGAAAGCGAATGCCGCGATCATAGAAGGTAGCAAGGTTTTTTCAAAAAACTTAATGAAAAAGTACGGCATTCCTACAGCGGCGTATGAAGTGTTTGATGATCTTCAAAAAGCAATTGAGTATCTGAAGACTGCCCCGATACCCACTGTCATCAAAGCAGACGGACTTGCGCTTGGTAAAGGTGTTATTATTGCAATGACACGTGAGGAAGCATTTGAAGCTGTTACATCTATGATGCAAGACAAGGTATTTGGGAAAAGCGGTGATCACGTTGTTATCGAGGAGTTTCTGACCGGACCTGAGGTCTCGGTTCTGGCTTTTACTGATGGCAAGACCTGCATTCCTATGGTATCTTCGATGGATCACAAACGTGCGCTTGATGGAGACGAAGGACTGAATACGGGTGGCATGGGCACTGTAGCGCCCAATCCGTATTATACTGATGACATTGCCAAGATCTGCTATGACACGATCTTTATGCCAACAGTTAATGCGATGAATGCGGAAGGTCGAACGTTTAAGGGTTGTCTGTATTTTGGCTTAATGCTTACTCCCAAAGGTCCTCGCGTTATCGAATATAATTGTCGCTTTGGCGATCCTGAAACACAGGTTGTCCTTCCGCTTCTCGAGAGCGATCTACTTACCGTAATGCAAGCGGTTACCAATGAAACGCTTGCTGAATGTAAAGTGGTTTTCAAGAAGGAGTCTGCGTGCTGTGTGATCATGGCATCCAAAGGGTATCCCACTGCATACGAAAAAGGCTTTGAGATCACCATTCCCGAGGATATTTCGGATTCGGTTTATGTTGCCGGCGCGTCCGTTAAGGATGGTAAACTTTATACAAGTGGCGGTAGAGTTCTCGGTGTCACTTCAACCGATTCCACATTGCAGGGAGCTATTGATAAGAGTTATGCTAAAGTTGCCTCGATCCATTTTGACAATGCTTATTATCGACGTGATATCGGTAAAAGAGCGTTGCAAGCGAAATAAAAGGGGGAGAATGACATGGTTAATCGCATTTTTGTAGAAAAAAAAGAAGGTCTTGCGCATGAAGCGACTGCACTCCTTTCTGAACTGACACAGCTTGTTGGTATTAAAGGACTGCGTGCGGTTCGTCTGTTTAACCGTTATGACGTAGAGAATATCGCGAAAGAGCTCTATGATGAAGCGCTTCGCACTGTTTTCTCCGAACCTCAGCTTGACACCCTTACTGATGCCTTGCCTGAAGATGGTGATTGTGTTTTTGCGGTTGAATATCTTCCCGGACAATTCGATCAGCGTGCGGATTCTGCTGCTCAGTGTATTCAGATCATTTCGTGTGGCGAACGTCCTGTCATCAGAACGGCGCGCGTGTATGTTTTGTACGGCGAACTTAGTGATGTTGATATTGCTGAGATCAAAAAATATGTTATCAATCCCGTAGAAGCAAGGGAAGCCACTTTGGAGAAGCCCGAAACACTTAATGTCCAATACGACATTCCCACTGCAGTACAAACTCTTGACGGTTTTATTTCGCTCAATGATGACGGTCTTTCGGAATTTGTCAAGACCTATGCGCTCGCAATGGATCTTGATGATATTCGTTTCTGCCGTGATTATTTCAGAAGCGAAGACCGCGATCCCACTATTACCGAAATTCGAATGATCGATACCTATTGGTCCGATCATTGCCGTCATACAACATTCCTGACAACGATCGACTCGGTTACATTTGAAGACGGTTTGCTTCAGTCGGCATATAACGAGTATATGGCAACGAGAGAAGCCCTCGGTAGAACCAAGCCTCAAAACTTGATGGATATTGCGACAATAGCCGTTCGTTATCTCAAGAAAAACGGGTATTTAGACAAGCTTGATGAATCTGAAGAAATCAACGCCTGCACCGTTAAAATTGATGTTGAGATTGAGGGTGTTAAAGAGCCTTGGCTGCTTCTTTTTAAAAACGAAACGCATAATCATCCTACCGAAATTGAGCCTTTTGGCGGTGCTGCTACATGTATTGGCGGTGCGATCCGTGACCCGCTGTCAGGAAGAAGCTATGTCTATGCCGCCATGCGCGTGACAGGTGCTGCCGATCCTACAAAGGCGGTTTCCGAGACGATTCCCGGAAAACTTCCTCAGCGCAAGATCGTTACGACGGCTGCGGCAGGCTATTCTTCATATGGTAACCAGATCGGTCTTGCTACTGGTATGGTTGATGAACTGTATCACAGCGGTTATGCCGCTAAGAGAATGGAGATCGGTGCTGTTATTGCCGCGGCTCCTCAGGAAAACGTAAGACGCGAACGCCCCGAAGACGGTGATATCGTGATCTTGCTCGGCGGCAGAACGGGACGTGACGGTTGTGGTGGCGCAACGGGTTCCTCGAAGAAGCATACGGTAGCATCGCTTGAGACCTGCGGTGCGGAGGTTCAAAAGGGTAATGCGCCCGAAGAAAGAAAGCTTCAAAGACTTTTCCGTAATCCGGATGCCACACGCATGATTAAACGTTGTAATGACTTTGGTGCGGGCGGTGTATCGGTTGCAATCGGTGAACTTGCTGACGGGCTTGACATCAATCTAAACGCTGTTCCTAAAAAATACGAAGGTCTCGACGGTACAGAGCTTGCTATCTCGGAGTCGCAGGAAAGAATGGCAGTCGTGGTAGAGGCGAAGGATGTGGATGCCTTTATGGCTTTGGCACTTTCGGAAAATCTTGAGGCTACTGTTGTTGCCAAGGTGACAGAAGAACCTCGTCTTCGTATGCACTGGAATGGTGTCACCATCGTTGATCTTTCCCGCGAATTTTTGAATTCTAACGGTGCTGAGAAGCATATCCATATTGCGCCTGCTGCTTCGAAGTCTTATGAAAGAGAATCTGTCAATGATTTTGAAATTGGCTATAAAGCATTGGTGTCCGATCTTAACGTTTGTTCCAAGCGCGGTCTCTCCGAACGCTTTGACTCTACGATCGGTGCCGGTACAGTTGTCATGCCCTTTGGTGGTAAATATCAGCTTACGCCGATCCAGTCGATGATCCATAAGATCTCAGTTGAAAAGAAACACACGGATACCTGTTCCTTTATGGCATGGGGTTATAACCCGTATATTACTGAAACGAGTCCTTATCACGGTGCTTATCTTGCGGTTGTTGAAAGTGTATCCAAGCTGATTGCTTCGGGCGCCTCTTTTGAAGACGTATATCTTACCTTCCAGGAATACTTTGAAAAGCCCGGAAAGGATGCCGCACGTTGGGGCAAGCCTTTGGCAGCTCTGCTCGGTGCGTTCAAGGCACAGATGAATCTTAAGATCGGGTCGATTGGTGGCAAGGATTCCATGTCGGGATCGTTCGAGGATCTTGACGTTCCGCCCACGCTTGTCTCCTTTGCGGTTACAACAGGAAGTACGTGTGAAGTAGTTACACCTGAATTTAAAAAGGCGGGGAATAAGGTAATTCTTCTTACCCCTGAATATGATGAAAATGGACTCCCTGTTACAGAATCATTGACATGCTTGTATAACAAGGTAACCGAATTAATGCGATCGGACAAGGTGTTTGCCGCGTATACCCCTACTTACGGCGGTATTGCTGAGGCGGTTTATAAAATGGCAATCGGTAACGGATACGGCTTTTCCTATGATACCCAAAACACAGTTTCAGACATCTTTGGCTATCGCTACGGATCGTTTGTGCTTGAAGTTAGTGACGATGTTGAAGGAACGCTTCTCGGTGTTGTCACCGATGATGGCAAGATGACCTACGGTGATCATGAGCTGTCTATGGCGGAGCTTTCGAAATTGTATGAAGGCAAGCTTGAAGGTGTATATCCTTGTCTTGAAAAATCGGAGAGCAAGAAGTTTGAGACTTTCTCTTATTCTCTTACTTCCGGTGAGAGAGTCGCTCCTCGCGTCGCTGTTGCTCGTCCCAAGGTACTGATCCCTGTGTTCCCGGGTACAAACTGTGAGTTTGATACCGCAAAGGTTATGCAAGATGCCGGTGCCGATGCCGAGATTTTCGTCATTAACAACCTTACCGCGGATGGCATTGCCAGAAGTGTGGATTCCTTTGCGAAAAAGCTTTCTGAATCTCAGATGGTATTCATTCCCGGTGGTTTCTCGGGTGGTGACGAGCCTGATGGATCGGGTAAGTTTATTATGGCTTTCTTCCGTAATGCCGCTATCAAAGAAGAGGTTCATACACTTTTGAATGCGCGTGACGGTTTGATGGCAGGTATCTGTAACGGTTTTCAGGCTCTTGTTAAGCTCGGTCTTGTTCCTTACGGTAAGATTATTGACACCGATGAAAACTGTCCTACGCTTACTTATAACACGATCGCAAGACATCAATCCAAGCTTGTCAGAATACGCATAGCCTCCAATAAAAGCCCGTGGCTTGCTGCGACGAATGTCGGCGAGATCTATACGGTTCCGATCTCCCACGGAGAAGGCAGATTCCTGGCAAATGAAGAGGTTGTCAGAACACTTGCCGCAAACGGTCAGATCGCAACACAGTACGTAGATTTTGACGGTGTTGCTACTGATGATATCCGCTTTAATCCTAACGACTCTGTGTATGCCATTGAAGGTATTACATCTCCTGATGGCAGAGTATTCGGAAAAATGGGTCATAGCGAAAGAATCGGAAACGGGCTGTATCGCAATGTATACGGTCTTTATGATATGAAAATGTTTGAATCTGCAGTACGTTATTTTAAGGAGAAAAAATAAGATGGCATATTTATCTGATATTGAAATTGCACAAGCTACAGAAATGAAGCCCATTACCGAAATTGCCAAGGTTGCGGGTGTTGATGATAAGTATATTGAGCAGTATGGCAAGTATAAAGCAAAGGTCGACTATTCGCTTCTCAATGAATCGGATCGTCCGAACGGCAAGCTGATTCTTGTTACGGCGATTACTCCCACTCCCGCGGGTGAGGGTAAGACTACTACCACAATTGGACTTTCCGACGGCTTACGCCGTATTGGTAAAAACGTTGTAGTAGCTCTTCGCGAACCATCGCTTGGTCCTGTTTTCGGTATTAAGGGTGGTGCTGCCGGTGGCGGATATGCTCAGGTTGTTCCGATGGAGGATATCAACCTTCATTTTACAGGCGACTTTCACGCAATTGGTGCGGCAAACAATCTGCTTGCTGCTATGCTGGATAATCATATTTACCAGGGTAATCGCCTTGGCATTGATCCCCGTCGTATCACCTGGAAGAGATGTGTGGATATGAATGACCGTCAGCTTCGTTTTGTAACCGACGGTCTTGGCGGCAGAGTCAACGGCACCCCCCGCGAAGACGGCTTTGATATTACTGTTGCTTCCGAAATCATGGCGGTTTTCTGCCTTGCGTCTTCTATTTCCGATTTGAAAGCCCGTCTTTCGAGAATCGTTGTCGGTTATACCTATGATGAAAAGCCTGTTACTGCAGGTGATATCGGTGCTGTTGGCGCTATGGCTGCGCTTCTCAAGGACGCACTGAAGCCCAACCTTGTTCAGACCCTGGAAGGAACGCCCGCATTTGTACACGGCGGTCCCTTTGCCAATATCGCGCATGGATGCAACTCTGTTATCGCCACCAAGATGGCGATGAAGCTTGGCGATTATGCTGTTACCGAAGCAGGCTTTGGTGCTGACCTCGGAGCAGAGAAGTTCCTTGACATTAAGTGCCGTTATGCGGGACTAACTCCCAATGCGGTTGTGATGGTTGCTACGGTTCGCGCTCTTAAGATGCATGGCGGCGTACCGAAGACCGAGCTTGGTGCGGAGAATCTCGAAGCGCTCGAAAAGGGTATTCCCAATCTTCTTCGCCATGTGTCCAATATCAAGAATGTATACAAGCTTCCTTGCGTTGTTGCTGTTAACCGTTTCCCGACCGACACTGACGCAGAAATTGATCTTGTTATCAAGAAATGTAAAGAACTCGGCGTTAACGTAGTTCTTTCTACCGTGTGGGCTGACGGCGGCAAGGGCGGTATGGCTCTTGCCGAAGAAGTGGTTCGCTTGTGTGAAGAAAAGAATGATTTCAGCTTCAGCTATGAGCTTGATACAACAATCGAAAAGAAAATTGAAGCGATCGTTACCCGTGTATACGGCGGTTCGAATGTGAATTTTGCTCCTGCGGCTAAGAAAGAGATCGCTAAGCTTACCGAACTTGGATTTGATAAGCTTCCTGTATGTATGGCTAAGACGCAGTATAGCTTCTCTGATGATATGACGAAGCTTGGCGCTCCCACAGACTTTACGGTAACCGTTCGCCAAGTGAAGGTATCCGCAGGCGCAGGCTTCATTGTTGCGCTTACCGGCGATATTATGACAATGCCCGGTCTTCCTAAAATCCCTGCTGCGGAAAAGATTGACGTTGATGATAACGGAAAGATTTCCGGACTGTTTTAATCTCGTAAAGAACTGCTTCGGCATGCCTGCCGAAGCAGTTCTTTTTCGTGATTTTGAACAGTTTTTTTGCATCTATTTTGTGATATTTTTTCATAAAACTCGTGGCTTTTACTTGACAACATAAATCTATTATGATATAATATCAAAAATAAAGTCTTCAAGTCGATACAGTGCGATTGGTAAGATTTCTTTGCCTTGGTCTTGCCATATTCGGTAAGCTTTTTTCATATC
>JAFVYN010000074.1 GCA_017508605.1 Clostridia bacterium | reverse complement strand
GTCGGCGGCGGTATCGTGGTCGACGGCAAGATCTTCTCGGGCTTCAACTATGCGGGCGCTGAGCTTGGTCACATGGTCATCAGTAAGGACGGCAGACCCTGTACCTGCGGCAGAAGAGGTTGCTTTGAGACCTATTCCTCGGCAACCGGTCTGATCAACATGACCAAGGAAAAGATGGAGGATCGCAAGGATTCTCTGATGTGGCAGCTTTCCGAGGCGGCAGGTAAGGTCAGCGGCAAGACGGCATTCCAGGCAAAGCGCCAGGGCGATGCCGCGGGTGCCGAAGTGGTTGACGAATACATTGCCTATCTCGGCTGCGGTATTACCAATCTCATCAATATTTTCCAGCCCGAGGTCTTTCTGATCGGCGGCGGTATCTGTAACGAAGGCGAATATCTCCTCGCTCCCCTTCGTGAGATCGTTGCCAAGGAAAACTTCGCGCGCAATTCGAAGAATCAGACCGTCATCAAGAGAGCCGCTCTCGGCAACGATGCCGGTATCCTCGGCGCGGCTGTTCTCGGCTTGACCAAGTAATTTCATATACGGACAGATCAAAAGCCCGTGCTTTCTCGAAAAAGCACGGGCTTTTTTGTTTTCGGTTTATTCAAACCAGTCGAAATCGTATGAAACGCCGTCGATGGTCCAGAGGGCGGGGGTCATATTGTAGGTGAAGTCGACGGGAATAGCGACGTTTTCCTGGAGCGAGGCGATCTTGTACATCTTTTTCATAAAGGCAAGCTCTTCTTCGTCAAAGACGCCGTTCGGAGCGGAGATGAAGAGGGGTGTTCCGCTCTTGGCAAGCAGCTCGACCCATTTTTTGTTGCGGCTGAAGGGAATGTTGCCCTTGATAAAGCCCGCGCAGTCGGCATCGACCATATAGAAGGCATTGTTCTGGCAAAGGCGGAAGGCGAGGGTGTTGACACCCATCTTGCGGGTTCTGTTCCAATCGGTGCCGCTGGTATCGTCACCTGTGCGGTTGATATGGCAAAGCCCTGCCGTCAGATGGGAGACACAGTTACAGCCGAGGATATACGCCTTGCCGTCGGTGGCGTCGAGCAAGGTCTTGAGGAAGGTCTTATAGATCTCAGCCGAGGTCCTGGTGGTATCGTAGAACGACCAGTTGCCGTCGGTGAAATAGTGCTTTCTCTGAAAGCCCCACGCGCCGAAGATATCAAATGCCGAGAAATCGTGTTTGATCAGCTCGTAGCCCCAGCCGACGATGGTTCTGACGAGGGATGCAAGATGCTTGAGCACCTCGGGATGGGAGGGGTCGAGGCGGTTGTTGTAATTCTGAAAGCGCCACTCGTTCGGGATCTCGGGCGAGTCATCGCAAAGGGGTCTGATCCAGATACCGGGGCGGACGCCCATTGCCTTGAAGGTGTCGGCAACCTCCTTCATATCACGGTAGCGCTCGTTGGTGACCCAGGGACCCTGGCAGGGTTTGGGCTGCCAGCCGTCGTCAATGACCATGAAGGGGCGGTTTTCAAGCCCTTCGGCAAGGATCTTCTGCAAGGTGGCGTCGGACACGATCTCTTCATAGGAGCTGTTACCGTAGGCGTAGTACCAGTTATTGCCGCCGTAGACCTTTTCCTTGGGAAGAAGGGGGTTCGGGGACATGATGTGACAGAAGTCCGACAGCGCGTCAAAGAGCGGGACGGTCTTCGGATAGGTCTTATGTAAGAAGGTAGCGACGTCGAGCGTTCTGCCGTTCAGCGCGACACCGACGGTGCCGGCACGCAGGTCGCAGTGCGCCGTGATGCCCTCACAGTCGACTGTGAAATGCACGAAGGCGTTGGGCTGAACTGAAACACCGACGCATTCGGTGGCGTTCGGACAGCGCATGGCGAAATACCAGGGATGGATGATCTCGGGCGAGAGGGGGGTGAAGCCGAGGTCTCCGTAGCTTCTCTCCCAGGTGTCTCCGAGGATCGAGACCTCCTCGCGGATGGAAAAGTTCCAGCGAAGTGTCAGAAATTTGACGCGCGAGGTTTCGGCGCTGAGGCTGACGGTGAGTGCGTCGTTCATGAGAGAAAATCCGACCTTGACGTCGGATGCCGAAGCCTCCTCGGTGATCACGCGGTAGGAATCGGGCTGGCGTAAAATAGTCATCATGAGAAAGATCCTTTCGTTTGCGGTGTAGGGGTTTTATGAAGTGAAGGCTTTGACGCAGACGGCGGCGATGAAGATCGCGACCGAAACAAGAAAAAGCGGCGAGGTGAATGCTTTCAGGGTGTGATAGCGCGCTTCCTTTTTGGGATAGGGCTGATCGGCGGCATGCGCGGGGTCATACGCCATGCGGCGGTAACGTGTCTCTGCTGCCTTCAGGAAGAAGAAGAGCGAGATCATAAAGAGCGCCACCGAAACGAAGACGGCGAACAAAACGCCGAGGGGCTGTGTGAGAAGCTGCCACAGAACGGGCATAACGTAGATCGAAGCGAGGTTCACGGCAAAACGGACGGTGATGGCGGTAAAAAGACTGCCCGTCAGCTCCACGGTATAGGCGAGGAGCAGTCCCGACACGAAATAGAAGGGAAAGCCAGACAGGTCAAAATAGCACATGGCGAATGCCGTCGCCGAAAAAAGCGAGGCTGTGAGAGGGGAGTAAGGGCGGTATTCCCGATAGACAATGCCGCGAAAGAGGAATTCCTCGCAGACGGCGGGGATCGCGCCGTAGGCGATCATGGCGTAGAGCGGATTCTTTTCAAGCGAAATATCCGAAAGGATATACGAGCCGAGCGAGGTATAGCTTTCCTTACCGATGCCGAGGAAGAAGAAAATGCCGTTGACACAAAGTCCGAAGGTGGCAATGAGGCAGGCGGCGCTGAGGAGAAAGGGGATCTCCTTGGGAGAGAAGGGGCGAAGCCCGAAGGAGGAAAAATCTCCTTGTTTCGTTAGCTTGGTATAGAAAAAAGAGGGAAGCGCGAAGACGCTCAGCTCCAGCACCGTCAGGGATAAAAACAGCTTGGCGGTGGTATCCACACTGCTTTCGGGGACAAGGTTTGTCAGAAGCAGTAACAGATAGACCGCGAGAAGCAGGCAGGGGACAATGAAAAAGATCTTACTTCTTTTCAATCAGCTTCACTCCCTTTTCGGTGACCACGTAATCGACAGCCATGTCGAATCTGCCGCGCGGGAGGGGAGTGTCCTTCAGAAAGGCGCGGTAGCACAGCCCTGCCTTGACACCGGCAAAGCGGTTGACGTAGCGGTCGTAATAGCCTCTGCCGTAGCCGAGTCGGTAGCCGAACTTGTCATAGGACAAGGCGGGGATCAGCATGACGGCGGGGCGCTGACTTTCGATGTCGTACAGCTCGCAGGAAGCCTTTGGCTCACGGATGCCGAAGGCGCCGGTCTCTACGTCATCGAGTGAGTTGATGTAATAAAAATCCATCTGATTGCCTTCGAGACATTTCGGGAGCGCTACCCGTTTGCCCAGCGTAAGGGCTTCCTCGATGAGGGGGAGAACGTCGATCTCCTCGTCAAGCGGATAGTAAGCGAGGATGACCTCGGCAAAGCGGAAGGAGGCAAGCGAGCGGAACTGACGGAGGATCGCCTGATCGAGGGCTGCTTTTTCATCGCGGGTGAGGGATTCGCGTGCGGCGCGTAATTCGGCGCGCAGGCGGTTTTTGATATCACGAATATTGCTCATGGGATAAATTCGCCTTTTCAGACGTCCTTTCTTTGTCGTTTGGGATTCGGTTCGGGGTTATTCCGCCATGATCTGCGCGGCGATGGTTCTGGATTTTTCCTCGCCGAACAGCATGGATACGGCGGCGAGCGAAAAGGCAAGCGAAACGCCCATGCCCTTGGCGGTCAGGATGTTGCCGTCTCTGACAACACCGCCGGGGGTGACGAACGCCTGCGTCAGCTCTTTTTCAAAACCGGGATAGCAGGTTGCCTTGCGGCGGGCGAGAAGTCCGAGTCTGCCGAGAATAAAGGGAGCGGCACAGATGGCGCTGACGGGCTTGCCTCTCTTGTTGACCGAAAGCACAAGCTCGCGAAGGCGCTCGGAGCGGTAAAGATTCTCCGCCCCCGGCATGCCGCCGGGGAGGACGATCATTTCGATATCTTCGGGACGGATGTCGCCGATGGCGGCATCACAGCGGATGGTAACGCCGTGGGTCGAGGTGACCGAAAGGCTTTCGGTGACCGATACGAGTGCAACCTCGGCACCTGCGCGCTTCAAAACGTCGCAGGGGGTCAGGGCTTCGATCATTTCAAAGCCATCGGCAAGAAAAATACAAACCATAGTGACCTTCTTTCTGTGGGTTAGGTGGCGGGAGGGGTGTCCTGTCTCTTCATCATCATTTCCTGGAATTCCTGGCGGGAGATGAGGACGTTTCTCGGCTTCTGACCGTCGGGCGCGCCCACGATCCCCATGGCTTCCATGGAGTCGATGATCTTGGCGGCTCTGCCGTAGCCGAGAGAGAGCTTGCGTTGGAGCAGAGAGGTCGACAGCTTGCCCATATCGACGGCAAGCTCGACTGCCTCGTAGAATTACGGATCCAGCTCGTCCGAGGCGTCGATCTCCTCGTCCGAGGCGGCAGCTGCCGCCTTCTTTTTCTGACCGCAATGCTCGGCGGCGATCTCGACCTGGTTCAGGAAGGAATCGTCATAGGTGACGTCCTTCGAACGGTTTCTGATGAAATTCGTGACCTCTTCGACCTCTTTATCGTCGACGAACGAGCCTTGTACACGGATGGGCTTCATGGCGCCGACGGGGGCAAAGAGCATGTCGCCGCGACCGATCAGCTTTTCGGCACCCGCCACGTCGATAATGGTTCTCGAGTCGATATTCGAGGCAACGGTAAAGGCAATACGGGAGGGAACGTTGGCTTTGATCAGACCCGTGATGACGTCGACGGAGGGACGCTGGGTACAGATGATGAGGTGGATACCCGCCGCGCGCGCCTTCTGCGCGATACGGCAGATCGAATCCTCGACGTCATCCTTGGCGGTCATCATGAGATCGGCAAGCTCGTCGATGATGATGACGATGCTCGGCAGCTTTTCCTTGGTGGGATCGTTTTCGATGAGCATGTTATAGCCCTTCAGATTTCTCGCGCCCACCGATTCGATCAGCTCGAAGCGGCGTTCCATTTCGTTGACGGCGGTGGCAAGCGCGCCTGCCGCCTTCTTGGGATTGTTGACCACGGGAATCAGAAGGTGGGGTAGCTTGTTGTACATATTCAGCTCGACCTTCTTGGGGTCGATGAGAATGAGCTTCAGCTCGTCGGGGGTGGCTTTATAGAGCAGAGACATGATGATGCTGTTGACACCGACCGATTTACCCATACCGGTAGCGCCCGCAATGAGTAAGTGGGGCATTTTCGCGATATCCATCAGGATGGGGGCGCCCGAAACGTCCATGCCGACGCAGGCGGTGAGCTTGCTCTTGGCGTTCCTGAAGGCGTCGGATTCGATGAGGTCGCGTAAATAGACCGTGGCGGCTTCCTTGTTCGGCACTTCCACGCCGACGGCAGCCTTGCCGGGAATGGGGGCTTCGATTCTGACGCCCGATGTCTCGAGATTCAGGGCGATATCGTCGACCAGAGCCGAGATCGCGCGTACACGAACGCCGCTCTTGGGCGCAAGCTCGTAACGGGTGACGGTCGGACCGCAGGAAACGTTCATGATCTCGGTCTCGACACGGAAGCTCTTGAGAACGTCGACCAGCTTCTGCCCCGTCTTGATCAATTCCTCACGGTTTACGCTGTTCTGCGTGGCGGGACCTTTCGTGAGAAGGTCGATGGGAGGAAAGACGTAAGGGGGTGTGTCGGGCTTTTGGGCAGGCGCGCCGCCGATGAGAAGGGAATCGTCACCGTCACCGTCATCGGTGTCGGTGATCTCCGCCGTATCGTCGAGCAGATCGTCAAGCTGATCAAGAGCATCGTCCGAGGTCAGCGCGAGATCGTTCTGCGGCAGGGTGACGGTATTCGTGTTCAGCGTATCGGGGGTCTCTTCCTTGGGAATGGTGGTAACGGGAACGAGATCGAAATCATCGTCGTCATCAACACCGTAGCCGTAGTCGGTGCTGTTGAGAGTGCTGTCATCATCCTCGGTATCGGGAATGTGATTGAACTTGTAAACAAGAGTGTCGGTATCGTTCGGCTTGTCGGTTTCGTCGGGTGAGAAGACCGTGATCCTGGGAAGCGTGGGTGCTTCCTCCTTGGGAGCGGCGGGAGAGGTGGGAGAGGTGGATACGGCATCGGCGGGCGGTATGACGCTCACGGGTGCCGCGGGCGTTTCCTTGATCCCGACCTCGTCGGCAAGTACCGTGGAGATCACGTCAAGATCGATCTTTGTAATGGGTGTCGGCGCGTCACTTGAAGGCGCGGGTGTTCTGATCTCGTCGGCAACCTCAAGGAAGGCTTCCTTCTCGGCACGTGCCTTTTTCTTCTCCTCAAGGGATGCCTTCAGTCTGTCATAGATCATTTTGGGTGTCAGACGGAGATAGTAAAGCGCCAAGGCGAGAAGTAAGAGCGCGAGAATGAGAAGAGATACCCAGCCGTGCATCAGCGTATAGAAGATGCCGCCGATGAGTCCGCCGAAGACACCGCCGCCCACGATCGTGCGGTCGGTATACCAGTAGGACGAAAGACGGAAGACGTCTCTGAAGGTCGGTTCTTCAATGCCGCCCGCCATGATCATGATCACGTGGAAAAAGGCGGAGAGCAGGACGGTGAAGCCGCAGGCGGTCAGCACCTTGGAAAGCGTGCGGTCTTCCGCGACGTATTTCTTCCACTCAAAGCCGAAGAGCAGAAAGAGCGGGACGGTGAAGAGCGCGCCCCATCCGAAAAGGCCGTACAGAAGGGTGGAATAGCTCTTGATCAAGGGACCCGCGTCGCTCCAGATATTGGCGAAGAGAAACACGGCAGTGAGAAAGGATAAGATCCAGAAAAGCACCGAGCAGGCGAGCGTTCCTTTTTTGCTCTTTTCAAAAGGTTTTTCCTCAGGCTTGTCCTCGGAAGCATCCGTCTTTTTGTCCTTGGCTGTCGATTTTTTGGCTCCTGCCGATTTTTTTGCCCGTGTGCTTTTGGCTTTGGGAGGCACGGTCGCCTCGGTGGGCATGGGGATCTCGTCAAGGGGCGGGAAGGTATCGGTGACGGTGGGCGATTCCTCCTCCCCGTCGGTCGATGTGGGGGCGGGAGGCTGTGATATATCTAAAGGGGTAACGGGGGAATCGTCATCGTCGGGAAGCTCGATTCCGTCGTAAAGATCAAGATTATTGTTCATACGAATATCCTTTCTTTCGTCGTTCAGGTAAGGTCATGTCAGGCAGGCATAGAGACAGGCTGCGCCGCCAACCATAAGGCAGTAGATCCCAAAGCCCCGAAAGCTCGCGCGCTTGGAGATCCACGAGACGAGGGCGATGGCAAAGATCCCGACAAGTGTCGCGGCAAGCATGCCTGCAAGACAGATACCGAGGGTATGGCTGTCGGGAATATCGGAAAACAGCGCGGGTAATTTGAGGATCGCCGCGCCGAAAACGGTCGGAATGGAGAGTAAAAAGGAAAACTTGACGGAGAATTCCCGTGTGAAGCCTTGTGACAGTCCGCCCGTCACGGTAGCGCCCGAGCGGGAGATCCCGGGCAGGAGGGCTGCCGCCTGGCAAAGCCCGATGATAAGAGCATGAAGGGGCGTCATATGCTCACCGTCGCGGCAGTGCCTTGAAAAGCGTTCCGACAGAAGGAGCATCATGCCGTTGACAAGGAGCAAAGCGCCAACAACGGCAGGAAGCTTCATCAAAGCCTCGATGCGATCGCTGAGAAGGGTAGCGGGAACGAGGGGGATCAGCGCAACGGCAAGGCAGAGAGCGAGGCGCTCATACGGGGTCAGCCCCGCGGCGCGGCGCTTTGGCAAAAACAGCTTCGCGATCAGCGAGAGGGCAGCCTTCAGAACGAGAAGAACGTCCCGCCGGAATACCGCCAGCACCGAAATGAGCGTGCCGAGATGCAAAAGCACGTCAAAGGCAAGGGCATTCTCCACGGTGTCAAGCCCGAAGAAAGACTGCGCCAGTGCCAGGTGTCCCGAGGAGGAGATCGGGAGAAATTCTCCCAGAGCCTGAATGATTCCGAGTACGATCGATTCCCAAAGCTTCATAAGGTAAGATCCTCCACAGTGACACTTTTCCTTATACTATATATATTAACATATTTTTGAATTAAAGACAAGAGTTTTCGAAAAATTTTTACACAGAATGTGGAAAACAAAAAATTTCTTCGTGAGAGGGATAAGATATTCACGAAATCTTGACAATTTTGCGGGAATTTTGTAAAATAAAAGCGAACTACCGTGAAAGAGGTGCTTTTATGCTGTACATCCTATGCTTTCCTGTTTTGATCCGAAGTCATATGACCGTGAAGAATTACCGAGGGATGAACAAGAGAAGGTGCCTTTTTGCTTCGACGAAGTAATTCAAACCGTATAGCGTGAAATCATGAATTCCGATCTGATGAAAAGAAATGACGATATATGACGAGATAAGAAGTGATATATAACAAAAGTTTTTCAATGTTGTTGTGTAATAGTTTGATATGACGAGATATGACGTGATATGACATGACAAAAACAAAAAAGAAACGTCGCTGTATGATAAACGAAACGAGCAAAAAGTCTTCCTTCGGGAGGCTGAAGGGGTATGCGTGGACTTGAGTTTGTGCCGATCTTACGGCGACGCGCTCTCCTTCGCTCCCTTTTGCTGACAGCTGAGTAGTCAAACGCAAAGGGGCTATGCCCAAACCTTTATCACAAGCAGAAAGAGCATACACGCAAGGAGTAAACCTTATGTGTATGCTCTTTTTCTGCTGGTGAAGTTTTTGCTTTCGTAAAAGTGAAGTTGTGCAGATGCAGGACATCCGGCACAGTGAAGTTGCTCGCCAAGGCTCGCAGTGAAGTTAAGTTTGCCCGTCACTTCGCCGTCAGGCGAAACTTCACTCACGAAGTGAACTTCACTTGCCCGAAGGGCAAACTTAGTTAGCGTGATTTGTCCGTTAAGGACATCACGCTATCCCTTGGCGGTGTTTGTTTTTTTGCTGAGATTGGAGATAGCTGACTCCCTGTTTAAAAAATGCCGAGCATCTTGAGGATCAGGGTGGTGATGAAGACGGTAACGGCGGAGGTCAGGGTGGTGAAGATGACGATCTGACCCGCAAGGATGACGTCGGAGTCCATTTCCTGTGTCATGGCAACGCTTGAGACCGCAACGGGAGTCGCGAAGACTGCGACGAGCGAGGCGAATTCCGCGCCGCCGAACCGCTCACCGAAGAGAAGAAGGGCGATACCGATCCCGAGAAGGGGGACTGCCACGGCACGTGTCAGGGTCGCGAAGATCAGCTCTTTTCGATACCCCGTCACGCTTGAGAATTCAAACTGCGCGCCGAGAAGCAAGAGCGCCATCGGGGTTGCCGAGCGTGAGAGATAGTCAAGCAGCGTGAAGAGGGGCCGGATATCAGACAGGCGAAAGCCGATGTTGAGCGAAAGAAAGAGAGAGCGGACAAGAAGAGTCAGAAGTCCGACCGCGATACTGATGATCAGCGGATTTTTGACAACGTCCTTTACGATCGAGCGAAGGGATGGCTTTTTCTGATCCTCGCGAAAGAGCGAGAGACTGATGACACCGAGGATATTGTAAAGCGGTACAACGATCGCCGAAAGGAGCGATGCCGCGATGGCGCCGCTTTCCCCGAAAAGTGAGGTAGCGAGCGGAATGCCGACAAGGGCGTAATTGGAGCGGAAGGTTCCCTGCAAAAGCGGACCGCGGCGGGGCGCCTCTTTGGTGATCAGCATAACGGCGGGGATCCCGATCGCGAACACCGTCAGGGTGAAGACTGCCGCGTACAGAAGATAGGCGGGATCGATGCCCGAAAAGGCTTCCATTTTGTAAACGTTCAGAAAGAGCATGGCGGGCAGCAGTACCCGAAAGACAAGGGTATTGCCCATTTTGACAAAGGCGGGGGAGAGCATACCGATACGCTTGAGACAGTATCCGAGCAGAACGGTAAGGATAATGGGTAGGATCGCGTTGACGGAAAACAGAAGGGAATCCATCGTACACCTCCTCAGAAGAGATCCGATGAAAACAGTATAGCACAAAGAACGCCGTTTGTCAAAGGATTCCTTCAAGGTTTTAAAAACCGTTTGACAAGGGGGCGTTTGCGTGATACAATGGAAACAAGAGGTGAGAAAATGAAACGGATCTTTTGGTGTCTTCTTATGCTTGCGGCGGTAGTCCTTGCCGCCTGCGGCGTTGATACAGAAACAGAAACGGCGCGGGAAACAACGGCTGCGCCTATCGAAACAACGTGGGAAACGGAGGCGGAAACGGTGAAGGACAGGATCTTATTCGTGGAAAATGGCAAGGTCATTGCGCCCGACGGCAAAGAAGTGGTGCTGTGCGGCATCAATCTCGGAGGCTGGCTCTTGCAGGAGACCTGGATGTGCGCCCTGACGGGGTCGGAATGCAACAGCGACTCCTTCGCGCTTCTTGAAAGCCGCGGTTTTACCGACGAAGAGATCGCCGCGCTGTTCGACAGCTACGCCGAGCATTACATCACCGAAAAGGATATCGCCATCATCGCCTCTCTCGGGTTGAACTGTCTGCGTGTCCCCTTCTGGTACCGCAATTTCATGAACGAGGAGCTTGCATGGTATGACAGTGATCCCAACAAGAATCCCGGCTTTCGCTATCTCGATCGGGTGATCGCGTGGGCAGAGAAATACGGGCTTTACGTGATCCTCGATATGCACGGCGCACCCGGAGGTCAGTCGACCGACCACTGCTGCGGCAGTATCGGGAAAAACGAGCTGTATACAAGCGAGGACAATCTCTCTGCGATGGAATCGCTCTGGGTGGCGATTGCCGAGCGCTACCGTCACAGTACGGTGGTTGCCGCTTACGATATCATGAATGAGCCGATGAATAACAGCCCCGAATTCGAAAACGGCTGGCAGGTGGGCAGTGAAGAGGCGATCAGCAAAACGCTTGCCGTCTATCGCCGCATGATCGCCGCCATCCGCCGTGTCGATCCCGAGCATATCATCACGGTGGAGGGTATCTGGTCGATGACCTACCTGCCCGATCCCGCAAAGGAGGGCTGGACGAATATGATGTATCAGCTCCATCTGTACGATACCTCCAAGGAGATGATCGACTACCGTGTTGCGGAGATGGTCAAGGCACGTGAGGAATACGGTGTCGCGATCTACGTGGGAGAATACAATAACGGCGACGAGAATCAGGTATATGCCTATTCCCGCTACCGCGCCGAGAAGATCTCCCGCACCGCCTGGACCTATAAGACCGCTAAGGGCAATCAGGGAAACTGGTCGCTTTACTATTCCTCCACACCGCCCGCAGATCTTCAGAGGGATTCGTATGAAGAGATCCTCAGAAAATGGGGAGACTGTCTTCTCACCGAGTCCGAGGGATGGACACGAAACGACACCCTTCGCTCCTGGCTGATGCGCTACAGTCGGGCATAAGCCCGCATTTTTTCGGTATACCGACCTTCTGTGCCGGGGATATCCATCATAAAAGTAAAAAACTGCCGCCAATGATCGGGTCATTGGCGGCAGTTTTTTGCGTTGGGTGTCGGTTTCGGGCTGTCTTAGGTTGCGTTGCCCTTTTCAAAATACGGGGCGTCACGTTCGGTGAGCGTGAAGGTACGGTCAGCGCAAATAACGGTGTAGGTGTAGGCATCCGCCTCTCTTGAAAAGGGCTTACTGCGGTCGCCGCGGGACATCAGCATCGAAAGAAAGGTGCCCGCGTCACCGCCAAAGCGAACGGTCAGCTTGGTCGGCAGAAAATGGAAGAAGCGGTGGGGCAGCTCGACGGCATCCTTGCTTTCGAACACGATGGATTCGGTGTGAGAGCCGAGGGCGTTGTAGCCCAGCACTCGCATCGCGGCGGGGAACACGATCTTTGTCATGGCGGTGTACATGAAGGCATTGTTGCCGACGGTTCTGAGGCGGGGCGAGAGACGGATGTCGGAAAGGGCGTCGCAATCACTGAATGCCTTTGCGTCTACGTCCTCGACCGATTGCCCGAAGATTACGCGCTTCAGGGATTTCGAATACGAAAAGGCATTTTGGGGCAACGCTTTGATGCCGTCGGGAAGGATAACTTCACGAAGAGACGAGCCGAAAAAGGCGCCCGCGCCGAGTGTCTCCAGACTGTCGGGCAGGGTGAGATAGGAAAACGAGGTGCGCGCCAGCGCATATTCGCCGATCTCCTCCACCGTATCGGGCAGAGTGAGGTGGGAGAGGGCGCATCCAATCAATGCCCGATCGCGGATGACGGTCAGATCCTCGGGAAGCGTCAGATTCTCCAAGGACTGACATTCGGCAAACAGACCGATCGGAAGGGCAGAGAGGGAAATGGGCATATGACAGGTGTGAAGCGCGGAGCAGCCGGCGAAGGCTTTTTCGCCGAGCCTTGTGAGGGTGGTGGGCAGGATCACCTCTTCGAGCGCGCGGCATTCCGTGAAGGCGCTGTCGCCGATCGAAAGAAGTCCCTCGGGCAACGTGATCGCCTTCAGGGAGCTGCAACCGTTAAAGGCAGAGGGAGAGATCGCTGTCACTGTGCCCGGCAGGGTGACAGACTTCAGGGATTTGTCGTGATAGAAAAGAAGAGAAGAGATCTCGCGAAGGGTAGTGGGAAGCGTGACCTCCTTCAGCTTGGGACATTCTCCGAAGGCGCAGACGCCGATCTCCGTGACGCTGTCGGGAATACGGACACGCTTCAGAAAGGCAAGATTATAAAACGCGCGGTTGGCGATCGCGGTCACGCCGCGCGGGATCACAACGGTGTCATCCTTGCCGATATAGGACTTGATGACGCCGTTTTCGATAACGAATTTTTCAAGGTCGGTTGCGCCGTCGGGGTCGCTGTTGTAGCTCTTTCCCACGCGAAAGCCCTTGGGGGCTGTGATGGTTTCCAGCGCGGGGCAGTCCGAAAAGGCGTCGGCTTCTACCAGGGAAACGGTATCGGGCAGTCTCAGGCAGGCAAGCGAGGAGCAACCGCTGAAGGCATGGTAGCCGATCTTGTTGACGGTATCGGGCAAGATCGCCTCCGAGAGCGAGGAGCAGCCGTGAAAAGCGCTGTCGCCGATCTTGTGAATCGCTTGCGGAAGGGTAACTGCGGCAAGAGAGCGGCATCCGTCAAAGGTGTGCGGAAGAAGAGCTGTGATGCCGTCGGGGATCGCGAGAGAACAGAGGGCGCTATCCTTGTAAAAGGCGGCGGTGCCAAGGGAGGTGAGAGCGTTGGGAAGGGTGAGCGCGGAAAGGGTGGGGCAGAACGCGAATGCCCATTCACCGATCGTTTCGATGCCGGACGGAAGACGGATACTCTCAAGATAGGGGCAGTTGGCGAAGGCGTGGCTTCCGACCGTCTTTACGCTGTCGGGCAGAATGACCTCTTTGAGACGGGAGAGATTCGCAAAGGCAAAGGGTGCTACGGTGTGAACGCCGTCGGGAACTGTGACACATTCTTCGTCGCCGTAATACCGCTTCAGAACGCCGTTTTCAACGTGCAGAAACGTACCGACGCTTTTCAGAAGGGTATAGGTGTAGTCACGCGAGGAATCGAACTCGTCACTGATACAGCTGTAATAGGTCGTGTTTTTGCCGACGATTCTGCCGTCGGCATAGAGAATGAAATGCCAATCCTTGCGGTATTCCGACATGCCGCCCCCCGAAAGGTGCTGTCCGGTCATCAGAAGACCTTCAAATCTACCGTTTCGGAGAAGATACCGATAGGAAGAATCGCCTACGGAATTGTGACTTACCACCGAGGAGCTGTCCATATCGTAGGAACAAAAGCTGTCGCCGCTTTCCTCAACGTGATAGACCATATTTTCGTGATAGCTCGCGCCGCCGTAGGAGAGACGGTAGCAGCGCAGCTCACGAAGGAGCGAAAGCCGTTCGTCTTCACTTGGCTCGATCCGACGAGCGCGTTCGGTCAGTCCCTGTACGTAATCTCCGTCGGGACAAAGCTCGAGAAACTGTGTGTATGCGCCAAATCGAAAATATCTGTCGTATGCCATCATACTACCTCCGTTTTCGGTGCCGTAAATGCAGTCTGTCAGTCCGCGTCTTATAGCATCCCCTTGTAGTATACATCATTTTCGCGCTTGAGTCAACGGTATCTCTGAAAAATGACAGAGTTCACTCGCTCAGGACAGACTCCCCATAAGACTGCCCATGAACTCCGCCCGCAAGACCCCGCGGCACATTCCCGCGCGTGAGACCCTTACGGCATATCTCTGCCCATAAGCCCGCTCGCGCAATCATTCGCCCGACACAAAAACACCTCTGTCAAAACAGAGGTGTCGTCAGTGTCTGGAATATGGTGTTTTGACGTCGGTCAGCCCGACAAGATAATCAATGGACGTGTGGTAAAAATCCGCAAGCTTGATCAAAAGCGCCAGCGGAATCTGCCGCTGCCCGTTTTCATATTGCGAATATGTATTCTGACGTATATGCAAATGCTCCGCCAGCTCCGCCTGTGTGATATCGCTGTCTTCTCTCAAATCCCGTAATCTCATGTTATCACCCCTGATAATATTATATAATATCTCGTTGTGAGATATTGACATTTATCTCAAAATGTGATAAAATCCCAATATGATGTTCGATAATGCATCATAAACAAATCAATATCATTACAAAAAAGAAAAGCGAGGGGATCTTGTGAAAAGAAAATCACAGCAATTTGGCATCTTGGTTTTGTCGATTGTCGTACTGCTCGGTACGCTGACGGCTTGTATCACCCCGGGACAAACACAACAAACCTATACAGTCACCTTCAAGGATCATGACGGCGCTGTGCTTTCGACCGAAACGGTCGTGAGCGGACACGCCGCCAAAGCACCGGCAGAACCTACGCGAGAGGGCTATGTATTCACCGGATGGGACAAAAGCTTTGATCACGTTACCTCTGACCTGACCGTTACCGCACAGTATCAGGCGGAGTCGACAGCCCCCCGATTTGTCGCTTCATCGGTGAAAGCCAAGGCGGGCGATACCGTCAGGGTTACGGTTTCCATGAAGCATAATCCCGGAGTTTCGTCGATCATTCTGTCGGTCGCGTTCGATGAAGAGGCGCTGACGTTGGAAGGCGTTTCCTATAACAACGCCATGGGCGGCAAAACCGTTCAGCCCGAGACAAGGACAAGCCCCGTTAAGCTCTACTGGATCAACGCCCTCGCCAATACCGAAGGCGATATGACCTTTGCTACCCTGACCTTCCGCGTGAAGGATGGCGCTACGCCCGGCGATCACGCCGTTTCCCTGAGCTATAACGCCGATGACGTTTATAACCTTTCCGAAACCAACCTCCCGTTTGAAAATATAAACGGAACGGTAACGGTGACACAGTAAAAAAGGAGGATCACAGCATGACGATCAAAAACAAAATTCTGAGCGTTTTCCTCGCCGTTCTGATGTTCACATCAGTATTTACGGCATTTCCGCCGATGGAAGTATGGGCAGCAAGCGGATATGCACCGAAAGTCTCATATGTTACACCAGAGGTTGGAGACGATTATATTGTATTAAAGGGAACAGTTTATGACAACGGTGGTGTTGATATAACAAAATATGGGTTTGGTTATTCCATAAATAATAGGACTTCATATGATGAATGGTATATCCAAGAAAAGAATATTGCAGAGAATAAGACTTTTTCATACAGAATAGATGGTCTGAAAATAGGTGATGTAGTTTCTTACGTTATATTTGCTGAAAATCAGTACGGTGGTAACAATTCGTATGGAGAAAAAACAATAAAATATCAAGTTAAAGTTTCTGTAGAAGACATAGCCTTTGATGCGAATGGTGGACAATCATCCTTTAAAATTGAAGCCAAGGGCGGGTATACTATTTCAACCAGTAACACTTGGATTAAGGTGGATTCTACTGGAGGTTCTTCTAATGCAACCATCACGGTTACCTGTAGCAAGAATACCAGCAATTCGTATCGAGCAGGGTATATTAATGTTCGCAATACTTCTTCAGGAGAAACTCATGTCATTGATATTAGACAAGAAGGAAAAATAGACAATCTTGATATATCAGAGGATAGTTTTGAGTTTGATGCAAATGGCGGTTCGGATGTATTTGAGGTGTACGCTGTCGGGGCATACACATTGAGTGTAAATTGCTTATGGTTTTCTGTAACCCCCACAAGTGCTTCGGGGGATAATACTATCACCATTAAGTGTAACAAAAACACAACCGCATACGATCGTGATGGTATTATTACCATAGTACATACTGCTACAAATGAAAAAGTTTATATCGATGTTTTTCAGAGCGGTCAGGAGGAGTCTGAAAAATTAGATAAGCCTAATATCACATCACCAAGCAATGGTACAACTTTCGCATCGACTACACCAATCACGTTCAATTGGAATAATGTAGATAAAGCGGATTATTACTCGTATGAAGTTTACAAAATTCATGACGGAAAACATAGTTTCGTTACTTGGAATGATATTAGAACAAATACCGTAACGCTGGACAGAAATTTGTTTGAAAGCGGATATACATATTCTTTTGAAGTTTCAGCGTGTAGTGATGATAATCATTACCAAGACTCTTCGTGGGCGTACATAGAGTTTTCTGTTGAAAATAATGTAGGTCCTATATTCTCCGCATTAGAAACAGTATCTTGCGATTGGGCAACTCCTTTCGTTCCCAATATAAAAGTAACGCAAGGCAACTCTCCGCTAACCAAAGTTACAGTAGCATTGTACACAAGTGAAAAAGGAACCGATGGCATTCTGTATTTTACTAAGACATTCACTAATGGTCAAAGCTCAATTGATCTTTCGAGTATTATGTCGAGTAATAAGATCGTTTGGGGCGAACCCTTGAGTAGCGTAAGTTCGGGTTCGGTATTTGACACTAACACCCTTGGTGAGCAGGCTTATATTTATATTTGGGTAGTAGATGGGAACGGAACGTATACGTTTGGACAATATTTGAATTTTTTCAATAAGCCTGCTGTTTCCGATATTATCGGCGATATCAACGGCGATAGTGCAATCACCAATAAAGACCGCTTCTTGTTGAATAGATATCTTGCGAATATGTCGGGATATACAAATATTAACAAAACCGTTGCAGATATCAACGGAGACGGCAATGTTAACAGCGATGATGCTGTTATTTTAGAGCGTCATTTGTTCGGTTGGATTGGTTATGAAAATTTAGATGCATTCCACAATACAACAACTGTTCCCCCGACTAATGTGCCTAAGTGGGACATGAGTTTTTCCTCTAATGCAGTAACCATAGAATTGTTTTTGAAAGAAGGGACACTTGAAAAAAACAAGAATTATCTGTTTATAGCGGAAAACTCAAAAGGATTACATTACACCGGAATTCTAGAGGCAGGACAGACATCCGCTTCGTTCAGTGTGAAAGCGATGCAAATGCCTCGCGGCGAAATGTATTCCTATTACATCATTCCCGAAGGTGTAGTTCTTGCAGGCAATAAGGATACATATTGTATCGGCAAAAGCGTTGTTCCGTTGTTTAACGGAAATATGATCACGTCTGTAAAGAGTGGTGATAGAACAATTGCGAAAAACGGTTATGTTTTTGTGGGCGATGGTCTTACCATTAATTGGGATGGAAGTTTTGGCGTAGACAATTTTAAGTTGGTTGTAACGCTGAACGGAAGTGAAATATATAACAAAACTTTCAATCACGATGGTCCCGGCACTGTAACCATAAGCGCTGATAAGATCTCAGCAAAAGGACCTGGAACTTTAATCATATCCGGTTATGTTGAGCCTAGTTTGGCAAGCGGTTTGACAACAGCTGTTTCGGTTTGGACAGGTAATGTTGTTGAAACTGAAAAAACTACCGATACCCAAGTTGACCCTGTAGATTTGCTGAACAAGGATGCGCTTGCTTTATATATGAAGAATGAAGATTTAGCATATCTGAAATTGGAGACATATTATTATTGGCAGGCATTTGCAGATGAATTAAATAGTGGAAGATATTGGGAATCGTATCGTTCGGATATTTCTAATATTGTGAACGGTATTCTGTCTTCTCCAACCACAATGGTAACTAATTTGGATTCCAAAGCTTTACTCAAACAGGCTATCAAAACAAAATTGTTAGAGAAACTGGAATCAGAGGAAAATCTAAAATCGGGCATTCAGAATGATGTGGAAAACACGATTAATGATGTCGGAGTAGGAACAAACATAAAAGGGCAAATTGATGCGTTGCTTGAACTAAAATCTCTGTATAAATTGGGGGATTCCGTTAGTGATAGTGATTTGCTCGGAATTATCAAAAAAATCGATTTGCGTTCGTTTAATGGCTCAGCAACTTCAGAATATATGGATATTTTTAACGACATGGTTGTTTTCTATAATGGTAATTCTTACAAAATTAAAGATATATTCAATGTTGCAAACGATGATACTGCTGAATTCTTGAAAAACACTGTAAAGGAAATTAAAAATGCCAAATCTGCCGATCAATTAAACTATGTTAAGAACATAAAAAATACAAAAATTATTAATACGGCAAAATTTAAGAGTGCCTTTAATGTTGATAGATGGGACTTGGTTGGAGTTGCAGCCAATGGGTTTGTTTTTGCAGCTGATATGTATTCTTTGTATTTTTTGAATGAAAAATTTGATAAAATAGAAGAAGAATTATATGACATTGAGGGCGGAAGTTCAGGTGTGTTTAAAGAAGCGATTTCCGAGGTCATAAATGAATTGCGAAGAGAATATATTGAACAATTTGCCAACGAATACATTGTATTTGCTACTAAAACAACGTCAGATTTGGCATGGGGCAAATTGGTAAGTTTCTTGGCTAAGAAGAATCCATACGCATTTCTTACCGTTGCATCTAATGGTATTATGACATGTTTGGCAAATACGGATGCAGTAAATAAAGGAGAATTAACGCTTCCGTGCATTGCCGCTGCCATGAATGATACTATAAGCCAAATTGAATACACATACTCTTTGTTTATGCTGAATCCTAGCAACGAATTGTATTATGAACTCAAATCTTTATTTGTAACCTATAGATTCCAAGTGGAATTAGGTGCAGAAGTGTATATGAATCTTAATATGGCGGATCACAACAGTTTTCTGAAACGATTTGTTCGTTTTATCAATCCATTTGATAAAGAGGACAAAATGCCTGAAACGATTCAAAGTTGTTACGATCAAGACATCAAGAAACTGAACTATGTTTTGACATGGTTTGGCTTTATTTAATGGAGGATAATATGAAAAAAGCAAACCAATGCAGATCATTCCTTTTAGCTATAATGTTGCTTTTGGGCTGTGCAACTCCAATATCCGTTTCGGCGGCAACCGTAACAACGTTCTATGCTAAAAATGTAAACGTACACCTCGGTGAGACGATTACAATTCCGATAATGGTAAAAAACAACACCGGTTTTGTCAGTGCAAGCCTTTATATCGAATATGATTCATCTGTGCTTACACTAATTGGCATCAAAGACAAGGAATTGATTGATGGCGCAATGCACACAACAAACTTTGTTTCGCCATATATTTTGTCATGGGAAAATGATACACGAACAAGCAATTACACCGTTAACGGAACTCTTGTAGAACTGAGCTTCTCTGTGTCAACGTTGGCAGACCCTGGAGAATATAGCGTAAAAATCAGTTCTCCTACTCACGGCGTACTAAACTGTAATGGTGATGAAGTTAATTGTTCCTTTGTTAATGGAATAATAACGGCTGTTGCTCCGGATTGCGATCATGATTGGAGCTTATGGAAAAAATCCAGCGCTTCACGTCACAAGCGTAGTTGTGATCTCTGCGGTAAGGTGGAATATGATTCTCATAATTTTGATGACGGAGAAATAATTGAAGAACCTTCTCATGTTGCAGAGGGTATGATTGAGTACATTTGCGAAGATTGCGGAGCTACCAAAACTACCAAAATCGACGCGGAAGGGCATGAGTTTGGTAAGTGGTCGAAGTATGACGCGGTGCAGCATAAGCGGAGCTGTTCGTGTGGAGAAGTTGAGTATGAAGACCACGAATGGGATGACGGGGTCACGGTGAAGGTTCCTACGGCGACGGAGTCGGGGGAGATTCGTTACACTTGTACGGTTTGCGGTGAGACCCGTTCGGAGATTCTTTCGCCTGCACCCGATGACCACGAACACGCTTACAAAGTCAGCAAGGTTGTGGAGGCGACTTGTACGGCGGAGGGGTATACGTTGTATCGCTGTGAGGGATGCGGTGCGACGAAGCGTGAAAACGTAGAGGCGGCGACCGGACACAGCTATAGTGACAGAGTTGTTGCTCCTACCTGTCAGGCGGGCGGATACACCGAACACGTCTGTACGGCTTGCGGTCATACCTATAAAAGCAACCCAACCGAAAAGCTTGCCCACAATTACGTTGATGGTGTATGTACATATTGTAAGGGTAGTACGGGTGATTCTTCAAGCGGAGTGCATTCGTATGACATTGGAATAGATTCATCGGAAGTTGCGTTTTTTGATGACGGAAGCAGTCTTTTTGTTATCAAGTACAAAAATTACGGAAAAGAGGTGCTATCGTCTGCGAGTCTTGTCATCCGCAAAGATTCACCTGACGGTACTATAGTGAAGGAATACAGCTTGAATAGTCTGGCATCGAATACCATTCAGGAAAAGCGATTCACTATGCAAGCGATTTCTCAGAGAACGGTATTTTATATATCCGTCATTTGCGAATCTGACGAAAACATTTCCAACAATTATTGCTGTCTTGTTATTGAGCCTTCCTCGTCTGTGAATACATGTGCTTACCATGTGATCTACCATGCGAAAAAAACGGACGAGAATACGCATATTGCATTTTGCAATGAATGCGGAGCATCTTTTTCCGATCAGCATTGGCATGCCGCAAATACCGGAGATCTGTGTGTCTTGTGCGACTCAATTGACACGCCCAATCCTCCGATCGATCCCGATTCCCCAGTGGCGGGTGATATCAATGGAGACGGAGCGGTCAATGATGCCGACGCGGAGCTTTTGATGAAGTATCACGCGGGATGGCAGGTCACACTTGACACCTCCCGCCTTGACGTGAACAATGACATGCGGTTCAACAACAAAGACGTCACCCGCCTCCTGCAATACCTTGCCGGCTGGGACGTTGAGATCCACTGATACCGCCATTGCGGAATGACGCTTACCCCAAGGAAGTATTTCTTGGGGTAAGCTATTAACACGTTGCAAAATACAGTAAAGAAAAAACGTTAGGAGAACAAAAAATGGCAAATGATCTGATTTTTACCATCAATTACAATCCCGGCGGAAAGCATTATCAGCGTATGATGCATTCCCGGGATTTTTTTGAAGTGCGGTTAGACGCCAAAGTGGTAGGAAGAATCAAAGAAAGCAAGAACTTTTTAGTGCCGAACGGTGTTCATACCGTTCAGTGTATTTATCATACGACAGAATTAAATGATTCTTTCGAAACCGTCAATGTGAAACGCGAATTGGGTGTATTTCAGTTTGAAACGATGAACGAAAGCAAGTATTTTACGGTGAATTATTATTCTAAATCCAAGGTCGAGTTTTGGGAAGACGATGTTCCCATGAACCAAGAAATGGCTGCAAATTACGCAAAAGCGTGCTATATAGCCACTTGTGTATATGGATCATACGATTGTCCGCAGGTTTGGACGTTGCGGCGCTATCGGGACACCGTTCTGGGAAGCTCTTGGTTCGGAAAGAAGTTTATCGGTATTTATTACGCGATCAGCCCGACGCTGGTCAAATGGTTCGGCGATACGAAATGGTTCAAATGGATCTTTAAAAGATGCCTTGACAAAAAGGTAGGCCGATTACAGCAAAAGGGAATCAAGGATTCGCCCTACGATGATATGAATAGATAAAAACAGAGCGGAGAGGCGTACCCTGTGGGCTGAAAGCTGAAAACTGCTGTCACAGGCGACTGTTCGGATACGGTACAGATAAGAAAAAATAAGGAGAAACGATGAAACGCATTTTTATTTCGAGTACATTTATCGATATGCAGCATGAAAGAGACCTGTTTCACAAGGCGATCCTTCCCGCGATCAATAAGATCGCGAAGGATTACGGAGAAGAGGTTTCGGTATGCGATCTGCGGTGGGGCGTGAACACCAATGCGCTTGACAGCGTGGAGAGCGGACAAAAGGTTTTGTCGGTGTGTCTTGATGAGATCGACCGCTGTGACGAGACCGAAGGTACGCCGTATTTCATTGTACTTCTGGGAAATCGCTACGGATGGGCGCCCGAGTGGTCTCTTGTCAAATCGGTTGCTGACAGAAAGCAATTTGCTCTCGAAGAAAGAGCGCGCAGTGTCACGGAGCTGGAGATCGCCTACGGCGCGCTTCGTGATCACAACCATCTGGCGAGAACGCTGTTTTATTTCCGTGACATTGAAAATGAAAAAATCCCTCTGACATCCCGTTACGCGGTGGATGGCGAGGATGAAGATGAGCGGTTGCTAAATGAAACGCGGCTTTTTCACCTCAAGGAGTGGATCAGAGCTGAAGCGGGTGAGCGGGTGAAAACCTACCATGCCACTTTGGAGAATGCGGGTATCCCCGAACGGGAAACGCTGTCGGGACTTGAAGACTTTGTCAGGATGGTAACAAAAGACATCCTTACGATGATGGAACAGGACTGGCAGAGCTATGCCGCGCTTTCTCCTCACGAAAAGCTGACGCGGTCGCAGTGGAACATAGCTGAACAAAAGGCGGCGCGCTTCGGGGCACGCGAGGACGAGCTTGCCGCGTTGATGACGGGCATTCTCTCGGGCGATCCGCTGACCTTACTTCGCGGTAAGACGGGAAGCGGTAAAAGTACGCTGATGGGACGGTTAGCGCTCAGTCTGAAAGAGAAGGATCTCGATGTGATCCCGATCAGCTGTGGCAGTACGACCGAGCTGAACGACGCTATGGATATTCTTCGTTATCTGGTATACGCGCTTGAGGAGCGTATGTCGGAGGAGCATATATATGATATGGCGGGTAAGCGAGATCGTGAAGAGGCGGTATCGACCGATCTTTGTGATCTGTGGCGTGAGAGACTGGCGGATCTGATCAAACGCTATGCGGGTCCCCGTCTCGTTGTGGTGATCGACGCGATCGACCAGCTTTTTGCCGATTCCATGCGGGAAAACTGCGTATTTTTACCCGCGGAGTCTTCGAACAAGATTGTCTTTGCGATATCCTGTCTGGATGACTGTACCCTGACCCTTCCCGTGCGGCAGAGGTGTACCGGGATCACGTTGCAGGATATGACGCGGCAGGAAACCGTTAAGGCGATCCACGGTATTTTACGCTATCTCGGGCGCGAGCTTGAGGAACGCGTGATCGAGGTGATTGCGGACAAGCCCGAGGCTGCCAATCCCTTGTATCTGAGCCTTTTGATCCAGCGCCTTGTCATGATGGACAAGCGCAATTTTGACGCGATCGCACGTCTCGGTAACGATGACGCGGCACGTCAGTGGCACAAGATCGATATTGTGTACCGTATGGCGAACACGGTGGAGGATGCCTGCTATGATATCGTCGAAGAGGCGTGCCGACAGATCGGAAGCGATTTTTTGCTGTCTTCGGTTCTGTATCTCGCGCTTTCGAAAAACGGTCTCAGAGAGCGTGATCTTCGCGAGATCCTGAATAAACAGGGATATTGCTGGAATGCCCTTGATTTTTCACTTCTGACCAATTACCTGTCATCCTTTTTCATGATGCGTGATGACGGACGGATCGATTTCACACACAAAACGATCCGATCGGGTTTGTGTAAGCACTGCAAGGATCCCCAGACCATGCATGACAATATTCTGCTTCATCTTAACGATCTTGAGTGGGACGATCCCGTCAGTCTTGATGAAACGGTATATCAATGCGTTTTGGCGGACGATCGGGAGTATTTCATCTGGTACGTCGAAGACTTAGTCAAGGATGATTATGACTTGGGACTTGAGCCGGCGGCGAAGCAATTATATGAGGCGATTTGCCAAAACGGAACGGAGTGGCTGATCTCACTGATCAAGGATACCGACGAGACCGAATTGGGGTATGAATTTTTCCTGTTTTTATTCGATCATCTGAGCGTGCACTTCATGTATGACAGCGAGCAGTACCGCACGCTGATCGGTATTTTGCAGGAAGCCGCGATCCGATATGCGCAGACCGTCGGAAAAGCGGAGGAGCGGGACCGTATTCTTCTGGCAAGCATGCATCTTGATATCGGCGGATGCTTTGACTATCTTTTGCGGTATGAGCTGGCTATGGAGCATTATCATCAAACCATTCGTTTGCTGGAGCCGATCTCCGCTCAAGGGCATGCCGAGGCATCGCTCAAGCTGGCGAAAACCTACAATCTTTGCGGACTGTTGCTCAGTGATCAAAAACGGCATCGGGAATCCCTGAATTATTTCCTGCTTGCCGTAAAAGAATTTGAAAAGCACGAAAAGAGCCACAGTCTTGCTGCTGTTTATCATAACATTTCCGATTATTATGATGAGCAAAGTGAATATGAGAAGGCGCTTGAATTCGAAGTCAAGGCATTGTATGTGCTGAATGCCTGCGACCCCGATACGAGAGAGGATGCCGCCCGGGATCTGATCTTGTATTACAGACGTCTCGCGCTTCTCTACGGCAGAGTCAATCAAGTCGAGAAAAGCCTGTCCTATGCCGAAAAGGCAATCACGCTTGCTTTACATTACGCCGCGTTACGTCCACAGGATTTTGAGGAGGTTCTCGGTTACACCTACAATGACTGCGCGGTCGTGTTTGCGGATTCCACCGATGCGTATCATCCCAAGGCGGTGGAATATTACAAAAAGGCGATCGCGATCCTTGAAAAATACGCCGCAAGCTTTCCTGAGGAGCATGAAGAGACATTAGCTACTGCCTATACGAATCTCGGTGTTCACTGTGTGAGAGATCCCGAGTTGTTGGAACAGGCGGCGCAAGCGTACGTGAAGGGCATCGCGATCAAAAAACGGATGTATGCCGAGCATCCCGAGGCGATGGGACTGTGGCTTGCCACAAGCTACAATTATTTAGGTGTGGTCCGTCTCAAGCAAGAAAAAAAGGGGGAAGTAAAACGTCTGTTTTTGTCAGCGGTCGAGGCGGCGTCTGTGTGTGAGCGGGAAGAATTGTTTTTGAAACGCGATACGTACGCCTTGTTCCATCGCAACGTCGCGGTTGCCTGTCGGGAAACGCTTCAATTTAAGCAAGCAAAACAGTATGAGCGCAGTGCTGACAAGATCGAAGCGTGTCGGACGGAAGCGGAGCTTGGCAAGTATATCAAGAAGGCGTACGCGTCGGCGGATCGGATCGGTCTCAGGCGCGACACTATCACCCCGAAGGTAGTCAGATTCCATAACCTATTTGTTCTTCTCTTCTTCCTTTCTATGTTCGGACTGGCGCATGCCAAAGAAAGTGTGCAAGGTATTATTATTTTCATTGCGATCCTCGTTTCTTTTGTTACGGGATTTCGTGCGTGTCGTGCGGCATCTGTTGAATTTTCTCTTACGGGCGAACAGAAGATCATTTTGTGGGCTTTGTGGTGGCTATCGGCAGGCTTTGCTGTCGGACTGTATATCAAAGGGTTTATCAAAAAAGAAAAGAGCGAGGACGTGCGCGGTGAATTTGCAAAGCGGAAAAAACAACGTTCTGTCAGAACAGCCGATTCGTCAAGCGACAGTCGGATCCTTAAGAAGATCAGGCGTATGGAGAAATATGCTGAGCAGTTAAAACGGATGCTTTCGCTTGCTACGGATGAAACCTACTGTGTCAGACGGAATCGCAAGCTGTTTGTCGGAGTCCTGGTGAACGGACTCACGGTGGGGTTCTGGGTTTTGACATTGGTCAAGTCTGTGTTTACGCTACCGGGTCTTGTGGCGGTGCTTGCGGTATTCAATCTGATCGCCGTAGCGTTTCTGGTCAAGGATTTTTGGTATTTGCATAGCGTAAAAACGTATCTGTGGTTTGCCTTAACGCTTCTTTCAGTGGGCTTTTTGTCATGTGTTGCTGTTCTGATTCTGTTTTACCGTGATTTTCACGTTAAAAACAAGCGGTTTTTCGGGTATTATCTGTTGGCGTTTTTTACACCCAATACGATGTATGCCGACATGTCCGTTTGGCTTGCGGTGATAGCGATTGTCTTTATTCTTTGTTTGATCCGAAGATGCCGCAATCCTCGGATCGCATACCGTTCGGGCGAGCATCCTATCGCGATCAGACTTAAGAGGCAAAACGAGATCCTTCATACTTACCGTATGAAGCTGATGCATTGATCTGATTCTGTGCATCGGAATATTCCGATATAAGGAAAAAGAGAGAACGCAGCAGATGTGCCGCGTTCTCTCTTTTCTCTGTTGGTTAAGTAGTGCCTGCTTTCACTGACACGGGGCTGACTTTGTTCGCGTGATGCTTTGATCGGACATTACGCTACGGTTGTATTAATGGAAATCAACCGAGGATGGTGGAGCGGATGGCGGTGCCGGACATGGCGGGGGTACCGTCGGGAGTGGTGGAGATCGAAAGAACGGCATAGTCCCATGCGCTGTTGGGCACTTCGGTGATGATGCATCCGAAGAGGACGCAGTTTTCGGCTGCGGTGTAGGTATGGCCCGCGGCGGTAGCATCGGCGAAGAAGGTGATCTTCTCAAGCGGGATGGTCATCGACTTGACAACGCCTGCCTTGGTGGCGAACTCTACGGTGATGGTGAGTGTTTCATACGAAACGAGGGTATTGTAATCAGCCGCGAGAACGAAGCGGATATCGTTTGCGTTATCGCCCGCGCTGCGTGCGGAGATAAATGCCGACACAGAGGGAGAGCTGATGGTATAAGCGTTATCGGTATCGCCCGAAACGATGGTGCCTTCCGCGAAGTTATCCGCGGTCAGGGAAGCGAGCTGCTGGAAGGAGAGGATGGGAGCGCCGTTGTTGATCAGGGCGCGGTCCTCAACGAAGGTAACGCCGTCCTCGGTAGCGGGGAGCGCCTTGAGGATCGCGAGAAGGTCTGCTTCGCCGTTAGCGGCGGTGACGTTTTCGGTGGTGATCTCACCCCATGTGCCGGATGCTTCGGCGCTGAGGAAGTAGCAGTTCTTGACGAACATGATATCGCTGAGACCGCTCTGACCGCAACGGGCGATCTGAGGCGTTGAATTGCCTTCAAGGGCGCCGCGGTTGTAGCAATATTCTACCGTCTTGGTGCCCGAGGGCGCGAACTGAGCAAGCTCACCTACGATACCTGCCGCCGTCTGACCGGGGTTGGAGATATTACCCGCGTTATAGCAGTAGGAGATATGCGCGGTGGTGCCTTCGGACATGCCGAGCATACCGACGATACCGCCTGCGCGCCAGTCCTTGGCAGAGACATTACCGAGGTTAGCGCATGCGGTGATGGTGACGTTAAGTGTCTTGCCGCGTTCGTTGGCGTGGGTTCTGACGTTGAAGATACCGCCTGCCGAACCCTTGCCGCCGATAACATCGCCTGTGTTGATGGAGTTCTTGATCACAACCGTACCGGTGACGTCATTGGAGGGGAGTGCGAGGATGCCTGCTGCGGAGCCGACACCGACATCCGCCTTGATGGTTCCGTTGTTGACGCATCCGTTGAATTTAAAGGAGCTTTGCTCGTCACGATTGCCGTCGTTACGGACGGTAGCAAAACCTGCTGCCGATCCGTTTGTGGCGGTGACATTGCCGTTATTCGTGCAGTTTTCAAAGGTAAGATCGAAGATAATGGGGGAGTTGCCGCAGACAAAGCCTGCTGCCGAGTTGCGGTCCTCGTTGGTAGCGGTGGAGAAGTTGCCGTTGTTCACGCAGTTGATGAAGGTCATGGTGTGAACGTTGGTGGAATCGTATTCCCACTTGTTGGCATAGAAGCCTGCAACAGGGCAGGAGTTGCCCGATGCGTTGGAAATATCGGCGTTGTTGGAGCAGTTTTCAAAGATGATGATGGGAGCATCGTTACGCTGGTTGGCGATAAAGCCTGAAGCGGGAGTGCCCGAAACCGTGCCGTAAACGTGGCAATTCTTAAAGGAAATGTTAGCGCCGTTGGAGCAGTAGCCGCCAAAGTTACCGGTCTTGTTATCGCCTCCGTTGAGGTAAGCGTATACTGTGATGTTTTCAAAGGTTGCGCCGTCCTGGCAGGTGGAGGCAACGGTGCCGACAGCCTTACCGCTTACCGTACAGGTGACGGAAGCGTAAGCGTCCTTCGAGCCGATGGTGAGGTTCTTGAGTGTGCCCTTGAAATTGATGCCGAACACACCTGTGTCGGATGCCGCGCTGATGTTGATGTTCAAAAACGAGTAGCCGCAGCCGTCAAACGTGCCGGAGAAGTTGTCAGGGCCGATTCTGCCGTCGTCATAGGTTCTGCCGGTGAAGTCGAGGTTGCCCGTGAGGTAGTAGTCACCCTCGGAAGCCATGTTTTCGAATTCCTCAACCGAGGAGATCGGAGTGCCCGTAGGTTCGGTGGGTTCATCCGAAGGAGCTTCAGCGGCGAAGAAGGGAACGGTTCCGAGAACGCCGATGAGCATCGCAAGCGAAAGAACGAGAGAAAGAAGTTTTTTCATGATGCGATCCTTTCAAATCTTTTATTCGGACAGGCGGTATTCGGACACCTATCCATTATCAAATACAGTATATCAAAAAAATACAGATTTGTAAAGACGAATCATGCCGCGTTATTGACTTATTTTGCTTTTCTTGTGTCTTTTCTTGAATTTTTTAATCTCAAATGACTTTTCCGCTCGGTGTATATTGACTTTTCTTCCTATTTTTGTTATACTGAAGACACAAAACTTCCCGCTTGAAAGGAAACAGTGATGATGAAACGGCTTGTTTTCAGAAGATTTTTTGTCTTTCTTCTTATTCTTGCGGCGCTTTGCGGCGTGATGGCGCCGATCGCGGCGTTCGCCTCCGACACGCTGTCCGTGACCGAGGGCAAGGTCTGTTCTCTCAGCGAGCCTCTCGGGATCGAGGGAACACCGATCTTCAGCTGGAAGGCGGAAAGCTCTCTTCACGGGGACAGACAGGTGTCATACCGTCTGGTGATGGCGACGAGTCGGGACGCTTTGCTCTCGGGCAAGGGGCTTGTCTGGGATACGGGTGTTGTCAAGTCCTCTCAGATGCTTGACGTCAGATATACCGGTGAAAAGCTCTTGCCCCGTACGAGCTATTACTGGCGTGTGACGGTCGAGAACACCAAGGGTATGACCGCCGACAGTGAGATCTTCCGCTTTTCGACGGGTGTTGAACCTTCTGCCTGGACGGGAGAATGGATCGGCATGCCCACACCGAAGCCCACGCTCTCGCTGACGGGAGCGCAGTGGATCTGGCTTGCCTCGGGCGCGTCCTTCAGCGGCATTCCCGCAGAGACGGAGTATTTCCGTTTTTCTTTTACGGTTCCCTCCGGCAAGGCAGTTTCGGATTTTGAGATTGCCTATACCGCCGATGATGCCGCCGAGGTCTTTCTGAACGGCAGTAAGATCAGCGAAATGTCCCTCTGGAGTGACGGTAGCTTCTATCAGGGAAGTGAGCTTCTCACAGCGGGCAAGAATACCGTGGCGATCGCCGCCACCAATGCGACAGCGGGCTACGCAGGTCTTTGTGCCAAGGTGAAGGTGAGCTATACCGATGGCACGAGCGATACGTATACCACTGAAAAAACGGGCTGGCGCGTGCTGAAGGGCAGTGCGCCGGCAGGATGGAAGACGGCGGATTTTGACGATTCGCGGTGGATGACCCCTGATCAGGCGGCGCCGTTCGGCTCCTCTCCCTGGGGTACGGGTGTTTCACTCCGTGGGGAATCCTCGCGCGCGGCGGTCTATCTGCGCCGTGAGTTTGAGGCAAAAAAGGAGATCAGCGAGGCACTGGTCTCGCTTTCGGGTCTTGGCTTTTTTGAGCTTTCGGTCAATGGCAAGGCGCCCGATGACAGCGTTCTGAATCCCTTTACCACGCAGTATGACGTTGCGGTCTATTACCGCACCTTTGATATTACCTCTCTGCTTCAAAAGGGCGAAAACGCCCTTGCGGTGACGCTGGGCAACAGCTATTATAACGAGATTGGCGGTGTCTGGAACTGGCAATCGGCTTCCTGGCGTGACGATCCCAAGCTGATGCTCCGTCTGGATATTCGCTACAGCGACGGTACCTCCGACGTGATCGTGTCGGATCCCTCCTGGCTTGCGACAAACAAGGGTCCGATCACCGACAACAGCATGTATTACGGCGATGTTTATGACGCGCGACTGATGCTGAATGGCTTTGACAGGGTCGGCTTTGACGACAGCGCCTGGGATAACGCCGCCGTGATGGCAGAGCCTCTCGGCAAGCTTGAGGCTCAGATGAAAGCGCCCGTCAGCCGTGTGGCATCCTTTACGCCTGCCGAGATCGTGAAGCTCGGGGATGGCTCATGGCGTGTGGAAAGCCCCGAGATGATCGCGGGCTGGGTACTTCTCAGAAATATCAATGAAAAGGCGGGGGATAAGATCACCCTGACCTACGGACAGAAGCTGAACGCCGACGGCACGGTTCTGAAGTATGGCTTTACCGACGGTGAGCTTGCAAGCTGGTATCCGCACGCCTATTTCCAGCAGGATATCTATTATTCCGCGGGGCAAAAGGATGAGTCTTACGAGCCGACATTCAGCTACAAGGGCTTTGAATATCTGCAGATCGACGGCTATCACGGGGAATTGACGAACGAAGACATTGTCATTTACCGTGTATCGAACGACGTCGACATCATTTCGGACTTCTCTTCCTCAAGCGAGCTTCTCAACACCCTTCACAAATGCATGGTGACGGCGCTTGTGGACAATTTCCAGGGCGAGCATTGTGATCCGATGCTCGAAAAGAACGGCTGGCTGGGAGATGCCAACGTCTCCTTGACCTCGATGAGCTTTAATTTTGATATGGCGGCAACGCTCCCCGGCTTTCTGGAGCTGATGGAGGACAGCCAGGAGAAATACGGCTTCGTACCGCAGATGGTTCCTGCCGCTGACTGGGGCATTCAGAATACCGCCGTTTGGAATACCGTCTTCATTTACGGCGCGGAGGAGCTGGAGCGCTATTTCGGAACAGCCTCCTACAGCGAGGCGCAGTATGACGCCATGCGCAAAATGGCTCTGCGCGATATCAATGAAATGCGGGCAAACGGTTGGGTATGGCACGATGATCAGCTTGCCGACTGGGTCGCACCCATCGGTGGCAGCAATCCGAACGTGCCCTATAACGAAAACATGTCCGAGGGCTCGGGCATCGTGGGTACGGCGTTTGTTTACGGCACGTTACGATATATGAAGACACTTGCCGAGCGCATGGGCAAAACGGCGGATGCTTCGGAATATGCCGATGCCATGGCAAAGATCTATGATGCCTTCAACCGAAAGTTTTTCAAGGAAACGAAGGGTTATTATGAGACTCTGACCTGGAATCAGATCGGTACGCGCACGAAATACCGTCAGACCTCGAATCTCGTTCCCCTTGCCTTCGGGCTTGTTCCCGAGGAGCATGTCGCCTCGGTGGTCAAAAGTATCGTTGACGATATCGTATCCAAAAACTATCACCTTGACACGGGTTGCGTGGGAACACGCTACCTGCTTCCCGTTCTTTGCGATCACGGATATACGGAAGTAGCATACCGTGTGCTGACACAGACGAGCTATCCTTCGTGGGGCTTCTGGGTAGAGAACGGCGCGAAATCCACCTGGGAAATGTGGGAATCCACCACACGTTCCTTCGACCATTACTTCCTCGGTACGTATGAGGAGTGGTTCTTCACGCATCTCGGCGGTATCAGGGAGGTGGAAAACGGATATGAGCGCTTTGTGATCGATCCTGTATTCATCGGTGATCTCACCGAGGTTTCAACACGGGTCGAGACGGTACGCGGTACGCTCGTTTCGGCATGGAAAAAGCTGGATTCGGGCGAGATCGAATTGACTCTGACCGTTCCCTTCGGAGCCGAGGCCACGCTACGTCTGGATACCCGCAGTAATCAGGACGTCAAGCTGAACGGCAAGACGCTTCTGATGGGTGCCGAGGGACTCCTCGGGCTTTCGATCGCAAACGGTGACGTCCGTGCGGTTTTCGGCTCGGGCACCTACGTTCTGACGGTGGATGCTGACAAGGTCGGGGTACAGCCCTACCGCGTCAGGCTGAAAGAGCTGATGGATGAAGTGGAAACGTATATGGCAGATGACATCTATCGTGCGGAATACGGCGCGATGAGTGAGCTGGTAGAGGAAAGTCTTGCGGTATATCGGGAGGATGGCGCTTCTCAGAAGGCGATCAATGAAGCGGCTGACAGAATTGCCGATTACCTCACACGCCTTCACAGCAGTAAGGCGCGCAACAGCCTGCGCGCGGCGATCCTTGAGAGCGAACGGATCTATCACCGTGTGCTTTATCCCGCCTCGGACTATCTCGCGTATCGCAACGTGCTTGCCGATGCCCGCGAGAAGATTTCCGATCTTTCGCTTTCCGACGCGGTGCTAGAAGAGACGATTGCGGCTCTTCACACCGCCGAAGCCATGCTTGACGCCTCGCGTTATCCGAATCTTGCGCTCGGCGCTATGACCTCCGCCTCCTCCTCGCATGAGGACAGCTATTGGAAATGGGGCATTTCGCTTGTGAATGACGGCAATCGCCGTAACCAAGGCCCGCAGGCGGGAGAGTATACCGGTTATTCCAGCTCGCTCACGCCCGATCGGGATCACGCGGAGTGGCTGATGCTTGATCTGAAGGAAAAAAAGAAGATCAACGCGATCGTGCTGTTCTCGGGCGCTTCCTTTGACGGCGAGAACTATCTGTGCTACGGCTTCCCGGATTCCTTCGCCCTTGAGGTCTCTTCCGACGGGCGGACGTGGGAGTCGGTTGATCCGTCCTCGAAGGACACCTACCTGATATACGGTGCCTTCCTCTTCACCTTCGAAGAGACGAACGCGCGGTACGTCCGCCTCAATGCCATGAGCCTTCGCCCGAAGGAGACCGACAGCAACAGCTATCGCTTGCAGATCTCGGAATTTGAGGTCTATTCGCTCCCAACCGTCGCCGCAATCGATAAATTGCCGCTTGCCAAGGCGGAAAATGAGCTTTTGTCGGTGAAGGCAAGCGAGCTTTACAAGGGCGCGACGGCAAAAGCGAAGGAGACCCTTGACGGGGTCTATCTGAAGCTCCGCGCGCTGATCACAGACAAAAACACCCTGCAAGAGGAGATCGACGCCGCGCTTCTTCTGTATGAAAACGCTCTGAAGGAGCTTGAAGAGAATCGCGCGCCGATCACGACAGCGCCCGATACTACCCCCGTTACCCCCGGTACGGATGATCCTCTTGATCCCGGGAAGACGCAAAAGCCCGGCATTTCAAACGGTGTGGCAGTCCTTGTTGCCATTCTCGTGATCATTGCCGCTCTGCTTGCTGCCGTTGGCGTGATCTTTCTGTGCAGAAAACGGTAATCACAACGCTGACGTTTGATAAAACCCGACTGAAAGCAAGCCGTAAGACTTGTTTTCAGTCGGGTTTTCGTTTTTTTCTCTCAGACGGAAGGAAAGAAGGCGCGCCCATGCACCAATTTTCAAAAGTTTTTGATCAGGTGTGGGCGGCGACAAGACGGGGAGGGTGAGCGCACGAAGAAAAGCGCAGGGCGTTATTCCGCGCCGAGAAGGGCAAGGGCTTGGCGGTATTTTTCTTGGCGGCGGAGCGCCCATTCGTCGACGGTGTCAAGACGGGTGAGGTCGCTGTTGTGACGAAGATCGGCGATCTTGACCTGTCTTGCGATGGGATCGTTTGAAAGCGCTTTGACATAATCGAAATACGCCACGCCGTCGGCATGAGTCAGAAGGCGCAGAGAGGCGATGACCTCTTCGGGAAAGCCCTCTGCCGCGAGATCGTCAAAGGTCATATGGCTGTCCTCCACGACGTCATGAAGCAGGGCGCAGACGGTGGAAAGCTCATCCGTCATGCTTTCGGCTAAGTGAAAGGGATGAAATACGTAGGGCATACCGCTTTTGTCAAGCTGGTCCTTATGCACACGAAAGCAGAGAGACAGGGCTTTTTTGGTAAGACGGGTATAGATCATGATATCCTCCGTTGTCATAAATGTTTGTTGATATCTGTATTGTACACGGAGCGGCAAGCTTTGTCAATGATCGCTGAAGACGTAAGAGCGGGAAAAAATGAAAAAAATGCCGCTTTCCTCTTTTCAATTGCGCAAGGTTGTGATACAATAGAATGAAATTATCAAAAAGGAGACTGTTGTGAAGCATCTTGTCACCTATCTGAAGGGCTATACCAAGGAATGTATCCTCGGTCCTTTGTTCAAACTGTTTGAAGCCACACTTGAACTTCTTGTTCCGCTCGTTGTTGCCGCGATGATCGACAACGGCATTGAGCAACAGAATTCGGGATATCTTGTCAAGGCATCTCTGATCCTGGCGGCGCTCGGCCTTGTCGGGCTGATCTTTTCGGTCACAGCGCAGTATTTTGCCGCCAAGGCGTCGGTGGGCTTTGTTACCCGCCTGCGCTATGCCTTGTTCGGACATATCGGCAAGCTTTCATATGAGGATCTCGACCGTATAGGCGCGTCCTCGCTGATCACACGCATGACGGCGGATGCCGCAACCGTGCAGTCGGGCGCCAATCTCGCGCTGCGCCTGTTACTGCGCTCTCCCTTCGTGGTCTTTGGCGCCATGATCATGGCGTTTACCGTAGACGTTCCCGCGGCGCTGACCTTTGCCGCCGTGATCCCGATCTTGTCGGTGGTGGTATTCGGGATCATGCTGATCACCATGCCGCTGTATAAAAAGGTACAGAAAAAGCTCGACCGTGTTCTCTTTACCACCCGTGAGAACATCAGCGGCGCCAGAGTTATCCGTGCCTTCGGAAGGGAAGAGGATGAGATCGCGCGCTTTCATCGGGAAAACGGTGAGCTGACCGCCGCACAGAAATTTGTGGGCGGTATTGCCAATCTGATGAATCCCGTGACCTATGCCATTATCAATATCGCAACCTTATATCTCGTCTACAAGGGTGCTCTCCGTGTCGAAATGGGCGATCTGACGCAGGGTCAGGTCGTGGCGCTGTATCATTATATGGGTCAGATCTTGGTTGAACTGATCAAGCTTGCCTCGCTGATCATTTCGATCACCAAGGCGCTGGCTTCGGCAAACCGTATGGCGGCTGTTCTGAAGACCGAGCCTTCGATGGTGGGCGGCGGGATGAAGTTCGGCGAAGAAAAGCGCGAGGAGATCCTCGCCTTTGACAACGTTTCGCTTCGCTATCATGCCGCGGGCGAGGATTCGCTTTCGGGCATCTCCTTCTCGGTCAAGCGCGGGGAGACGGTCGGGATCATCGGCGGTACGGGAAGCGGCAAAAGCTCGCTTGTCAACCTGATCCCCCGTTTTTATGACGCAAGCACGGGCAGTGTGACACTGTACGGCAGAAATATCAAGGAGTATGATCTCGAATCACTCCGTGAGCATATCGGTGTTGTGCCGCAGAAGGCGGTGCTTTTCAAGGGTACGCTCCGTGACAATCTGAAATGGGGCGACCCCAATGCCTCCGATGAGGAGCTTATGAAGGCGCTTTCGATCGCGCAGGCGACCAAGGTCGTCGAGGACAAGGGCGGTCTTGACGCCGAGATCGAGGCGGGCGGCAGAAATCTTTCGGGCGGTCAGCGTCAGCGCCTGACCATCGCGCGCGCCTTGGTCAAAAAGCCCGAGATTTTGATTCTTGACGATTCGGCTTCGGCGCTTGACTTTGCGACCGATGCCGCCCTCCGCCGCGCGCTCCGTGACCATACCGGAGACACAACGGTCTTTATCGTATCACAGCGTGCCTCCTCGCTTCTCTTTGCCGATAAGATCATTGTGCTTGATGACGGCGAAGCGGTTGCCATCGGCGATCACGAAGCGCTTCTTGAGAGCTGTGAGATCTACCGTGACATTTATGAAACGCAGTTTGCCAAAGGGGGTGAAACGGCGTGAAAAAGACCTCGACACTGCAAAAAGTTCTCCGTTTTATCGGAAAATATCGGTTTTTGGTGCTTCTTTCCACCCTTTTTGCTCTCGTTTCGGTGGCACTGACCTTGTGGGTGCCCATTCTCATCGGTGACGCGCTGGACTATATCGTGGATACCGGCAACGTTGCGCTTGATAAGATCGTGCCGCTGTTACTCCGCGCGCTTATCATCGTGGGCGTGACCGCAATCATCAACTGGATCATGGCGGGCTTCAACAATCGCATGACCTATCACGTGACGAGGGATCTTCGAAACCGCGCCATTGAAAAGATCGAGCGCCTGCCTCTTTCGTATCTTGACAGTCACCGAAGCGGTGATATCGTCAGCCGTGTGATCGCCGACGTCGATACCTTCGGCGAGGGTCTGCTTCTCGGCTTTACTCAGCTGTTCACAGGTCTTGCGACGATCGTCGGTACGCTGGTGTTCATGCTGATGATCGATTGGCGGATCGCGTTGGTGGTCTTTCTTCTGACACCGCTTTCGCTTTTCATTGCCCGTTTTATCGGCAGCCGCACGCACAAAATGTTCAAAAAGCAGTCGGCAACCAAGGGCGAGGCAACCTCGCACATCGACGAGATGATCGGCAATATGCAGGTGGTCAAGGCATTTGCGCATGAGGATGAGGCGCTTGCCGCCTTTGATGACATCAACAAGCGTCTTGAGACCTGTTCGCTGAACGCAACCTTTTATTCCTCGCTGGTCAACCCCACCACACGCTTTGTCAACAGCATGATCTATGCCGCCGTCGCTCTGACGGGCGCGCTTTCGGTCGTGGGAGGGGGCGGTCTTTCGGTGGGTCAGCTTACCTGTCTTTTGTCTTATACCAATCAGTATACCAAGCCCTTCAACGAGATCTCGGGCGTGATCACGGAGTTTCAGAACGCGCTTGCCTGCGCGGGACGGGTGTTTGAGCTTCTCGAGACCCCCGACGAGATCGCCGACAGCCCTGACGCGATCACGCTGGAGGAGGCGGAAGGCAGCTTCAGGCTTCAGGACGTGGCATTTTCTTATTCGCCCGAGCGCCCGCTGATCGAGGATCTCTCCCTTACGGTCAAGCCGGGTGAACGTGTCGCCATCGTCGGTCCGACGGGCTGCGGCAAGACCACGGTCATCAACCTTCTGATGCGCTTTTATGATGTCAATGACGGCGCGATCTCTCTTGACGGCGTGGATCTTCGCAAAATGACAAGGCAGTCGCTTCGCAAAAATATCGGCATGGTATTGCAGGAGACCTGGCTGCGCGCCGCGTCGGTCAGGGACAATATCCGCATGGCGCGTCCCGACGCGAGCGACGAAGAGGTGATCGCCGCTGCCAAGGCGTCGCACGCTCACAGCTTTATCAAGCGCTTGCCCAAAGGCTACGATACCGTCCTCGGTGAGGGCGGCGAGGGTCTTTCGCAGGGTCAGAAACAGCTTCTCTGCATTACCCGTGTTATGTTATCTCTGCCTCCCATCCTCATTCTCGATGAGGCAACCTCGTCCATCGATACCCGTACCGAGATCCGTATCCAGAAGGCGTTTGCCGATATGATGAAGGGAAGAACCACCTTTATCGTGGCGCACCGCCTTTCCACGATCATGAATGCCGATACCATCCTCGTGATGCGTGACGGCCACGTGATCGAGCAGGGCAACCATAAAACCCTTCTTGAAAAAGGCGGTTTTTATTCCGAACTGTATCACAGTCAATTTGCTAAATAAATTTTTTAAATTTTTTTCATTTAGCTATTGATTTTGTCGTTGATCTGTGCTATAATGCTTGGGTGATGTGAAAGCATCATCCATATAGGGGTGTAGTTCAGTCGGTAGAACGGCGGTCTCCAAAACCGCATGTCTAGGGTTCAAGTCCTTACGCCCCTGTCAAAAAATCCAAGTCTTTCGACTTGGATTTTTTCATTTGTGCCGCAGGCACAACATCATTTGCGTGCAACGCACGCAACATCATTTCGAGCAAAGCGAGAACATCATTGCCGCCCCGTGCGGCACAAATGAACGAGGTTGCACTCCGTGCAAATGATGTGCTTCGCAATGATGTGGGCTACGCCCAATGATGTTGCGCTTCGCGCAAACGGAATTAGACCGTTCACTTTGTGCGCTGAGATATAGTTGATTTTTAACCGAAAGTATG
>JAFVYN010000073.1 GCA_017508605.1 Clostridia bacterium | reverse complement strand
GAGCGCTGACACAAGGCTTTGCTTTTATGTGGGCGCCGCCCACACCTGCGACCTTTTTGAAAAAAGGTCGATCAAAAACTTTTATACTGGGGTGCATGGGCGAGGGTGGAGTCGATCAAAAACTTTTGAAAAAGGGGTGCATTGGTGAGGGGGAAGTGATCAAAAACTTTTGTGCTTGGGTGCATGGGTAAGGGCAGAGTATGTACTAAAACAACAGGGCGCCGAAATAGGTGACGGTGGCTTCGCCGTTATAATAGAGGATGCCCGCATGTTCGGCAAGCTCGCTGACAACAAGGCAATAGCTTTCCAGCGAGTGCCTGAGAAGATGGGGAAAACGGCAGGGCGCATCGGGATAGGTGCAGGTCTCACAACGCTCACAGCTTTCGTTTCCAAGAAGGAGATAGTGATCGAGCTTCCCCTTGATGGCTTCGTCAAGGCGGTCAGTCGCTTCCTTGAAGGCGAGTCTTCCCGCCATCATGCCTTCGTAATCGTAAGAATCCTCAAGCTCGCATTTCATCGAGAAGAGAAGGATCCTATCATACGCCAGCATACGGTCACGGCATTCCTCCAACGTGCCTACGCCAGGCGGACATGCCCAGGTCTTTCCGTAGGCGCGGCAGGTGTTTTGGGCGCACATATCACGCACCTCGGGATAAAAGCGAAGAGCGTTCTTGTCAAGATAGCCCGCTTCGGTGAATCCGCTTCGCAAAACGGTATCTGTGGGATCAAAAGGTATCATGGCTCGTCTCCTTGCGGTCGGTATTTCGTATGCTTCAGTATACCATAGTCCGACAAAAAAATCAACTGCCAAGAGGCTCGGCAGTTGATTTTGTCTTGTTATTTCAGCGTTTTCAGGGTTTCAAATACCGTCGAAAGCAGCTTGGCATCGTTTGTCACCTCGGTGACGGTGACGGTATAGGTCTTGTTGCCGCTCGTGACGATGTACATGGTCTGCTTCATCGAAACACCCGACAGCGATACCTTATGCGCGATCTTGGTGATGGCAAGACCCGAAGCGTTCTTGGTCTGCTCGACCGAGGCGTTCGAGACCGACATGCCGGCGCTTTCCAGCATGGGCTTCAGCTGTTCGTTGTAATCGTCAAGATCCATCGTGGCATAGAAGGGATTCTTGTCTTCGTAAACGATCGTGATGTTATTGCCGGTTTCGGTGTCCGAAAGGGTGGTCGTGCTGCCCGAGGTCTTTGTCCAATCCTCGGGATAGGCAAAGGAAATATCGGTGTTTTTGTATTCCTTATAGCCATCGGGAATCTTGACTTCGGTAATGGGTGCTGTGGTGATGACTTCCGTAGTGGTAGCTTCCGCCGTAGTGGTGTCCGACGTGCCGCAGGCACTTGCGACAACCAGCGTGACAGTAAGAAGCAAAAGCATGGTTAAGGTGATAAGAACGCGTTTCATATTATGTCTCCTTTTTCGATATAACTACAAGTTGTAGTTATATCAGTATAGCACGCATTTATTCCTTTGTCAAGATATTTTTTTTGAAATATTTTGTCACACCGTGTCAAATCATGTCATACCATGTCGTATTTTGTCATCTCAACCTTTCGGATGATAGACCGTTCCGATAAACAGAGGCAGTCCGTCGCTTGACGTGATGACAAACAGGAAGGGGCGATCGAGAACGAAGTCGATCTCATCCTCGGGCGGCATGGCGCTGCCTGCCATATTCATGGCAACATAAGCCGCCGCCGTGACACCCTCCTCGTCGATACTGACCGTAGCGCCATGCTCGATCTTTTCTAAAAACGCGAGAGTTCCTTCGGGAAAAACGCCCGAGAAATCCGCATCCGTCTCGAAGCAGCTCCTGATTCCGAGTGAAGAGAGTCCCTCCTTGAGATCTATTTGGGACGTGACCTCAAATTTCGGAAGCGAGAGGTTTACCTTCAGATTTTTTTTCTGCTCCCACGCGCCGTCCGAGGTCAGGAAGCGAAGCGCCTCTTCGTCCTGTAAAAGCGCTTCCATGCTGACACCCTCATCGGGGAGGATGAACCACATATTGCCGCTTTGCTTCAGACTTTTTTTGACCGCGCCAAAGCGATCGCCCCAATAATACGTTCCGTAGGTCTCGGTGGCACACATATATTCGCAGTTGAGATCACCCGACGGCGCATGGAAAACGTCTTCCTTATTTTTCTCTTCACGGAATTCGTTCTGCCATTTGGCTTGAAAAAACAGTGTGGTTGCGATTGCCATGACGGTTTGCGCAGAGAGGTCAAGATCCTCGATCTCATCCTTCATCAAGCCCCCGGTCGCGTCATTCAGCCAATCGCGAAAGCCTTCTTTGAATTGGCGGCTCTGAAGATCGAGACGGTAGGAGGAGGCGTAATAGCTTTCGGCAAGGGTCTTCAGTGTGTTTTCACGGTACGTGAGGCTTTCGTCCAGCCAGAGCGAGCTTGCGAGGATGCTTGTGACCGAGCCGTCATCGGAATAATTGGCGTTCCAGACGGCATGCGCCTTTTCCCGCAAAGACGTGATCGAATCGCTTCCGAGCAGGGTGAGGATCTCCTGTTGCGTCTCGCCCGCGGTGATCTCGGCAAGCATGCAGAGTGCGATATAGACGTTCAGGGGCGAAAACACACGGTTTTCCTCCCCGCTGTCCGAGAGAAAGACCGAAGCGCTTTTCGAAAAAAAGCCCTGAAGATCGGCGCCGTTTCCGAAATACGCCCTTCTTTCCTTGATGCTCGCCCGCCATGCGTCATAGCGGGAGTCAAAGCCGGGCAGCCATTCTCCTTGGGGATAGGGTGCCATATCGGGATAGACCGCGGCGAAGGTGGCTGACGGGATGATTCCATTTCCGAAGAACACGCCAATTCCGATGGCAAGCACCAGAAGTGCCGCTACAGCAGAGCGCAGCAGAAGCTTCCGTCTTCGTTTTTTAGGGGCGCTGTCGGCACGTTCGATCAGCGCGGGGTCAACGCCGTTGAAGGCGTCAAGTAATGTATCGGGTCTCATATCGTAAATCCTTCCTGTTTAAGAGTGTGAAGCAGCTGCTCTCTTGTGCGCTTAAGGATCATTTTCACGCGGCTTTCGGTATAACCGTAGCGGAACGCGATTTTTTTGATGCTATCCATATAAAAATAGCGTTGCAGAAAGATGTCGCAGATCTCAGCCTTCAGCGAATGGAGAAAGCGGTTGAGGATCTCCCCAAGGTGCTTTTCGTCAAGGGCTTCCTCGGTATCCGAGGGTGCGGGGATGCATTCCGAAAGCTCATCCAGCGAGAGCGTAGCGCCGTGGCGTTTGTCGGCAATGCGTTTGCGATAGCAATCAAGCGCCCGTCTGCGCGAGAGCATAGCGAAAAATGCCGACAGCGGGTCGGGTCTTTGCGGCGGTATCAGATTCCACGCGTCGAAATAGGCGTCGCTGACGCATTCCTCGGCGTCCTCATGTGACAAGAGAAGCTGATAGGCAATGCGGTAGCAGAGCTTTCCGTATTTCTTTTGTGTTTCCTCGATCGCATCGGTATTGCGCGCTTCATACAGTGCGATGATCTCACGGTCCGTCACGTTTTCACCTCCCGAAGTGGCTTTGCCCTTCACTCTATATATCGTAAAAAAAGCGGATCGGTCACGGAGTTTTTGAAAAAATATGGTTTTTTCTGATATTTCTGTATCCATCATAGCATGCTTTTCCGAAAACCGCAAGGGGATCGGGAAAGAAATGCTCTCGGCAAGGCAAAAGAACGGTGATTCTCGCGGAAGAGCGCTTGCCGATTACCGTGGAATGCCCCGCTTTTGTCAGATCCCGACGCAACGCGTCGGGATCTCCGTGGGAATGGTTGTGCCCCCTTCTTGCGGTTACTTTTGAGAAAACTTTCAAGAAGTAGAGGCGCTAACCAAAGCCTCTCCCCACGGGAGAGGTGTCCCGAAGGGACGGAGAGGGCGAAGCAAACAGGAATCGGTTATTCTCAAAAGAGTACCGCCCGAAAAAAATTCCGACAGAGATATCGCAACATAAAAAACGCGCCTTGTGTCAGCGCTGAGGGGAAGAGTGAGCGCTGACACAAGGCTTTGTT
>JAFVYN010000072.1 GCA_017508605.1 Clostridia bacterium | reverse complement strand
ATTATTAATACAAGCTTCCGCTTGTATAGATAATCAATATCCGAGCTATGATTTAGCTCTCTTACTTGTTTAGAGTGAATAGTTTAAGCTATTCTTAAAAAAGGAATTGTCGAGATTCCTGAAGATGATTTCTCATCTCCATTAATTCGTACAATCTTTCGTCTGTTGTTCAATTTTCAAGGATCATCGGCCACCGCTCTTTGCGACAGCTTATATATTATATCACATTTGATTCGACTTGTCAAGAGGTTTTTGAAATTTTCTTAAAGAATTTTTCATTCTTTCGACTCATCTGAGACACATTTCTGCGTCTCTCGTTTGCGACCCGTATATTATACCACCATTCCCTCTTTTTGTCAATATCTTTTTTCAAAATTATTTTCTCGAATTTACGTTTTTCCACGTTGACTTTATCAATTTAAAGAATTTTCAAAAAATTATGGACAAGAATGGAAGAATCTGATATAATGTAGTAAAGCAAAATGCTGTAATAAAAGGAGGCAAATCATGCTTTACAAAAAGAATCAATCAGAGACACTCTCAAAAGAGCTGTTCGAAAACCCGACTTCGGAATACCGCTGTACTCCGTTCTGGGCCTGGAACACAAAACTTGAGCAGGATCATCTCAACCGCGAGATCGACGCCATGAAAGAAATGGGCATGGGCGGTTTCCATATGCATTCCCGCACCGGTATGGCAACACCTTACCTTACTGAAGAATTCATGGACCGTGTCCGCGGCTGTGTGGAAAAGGCAAAATCCGAAGAAATGCTCGCTTGGCTTTACGACGAAGACCGTTGGCCGTCCGGCGCCGCCGGTGGTATCGTCACAAAGAATTACCGCTACCGTGCACGTCATCTTCGCTTTACGCCCCAGGAAATCACCGATACTGTCGATTTCGAAACCGCTTATGAAACCGGCAAACCGACCCTCATCGCAGTTTTTGACATTGTCCTTGATGCAAACGGTTTCCTTTCTACCTATAAATTGATCTCTGCCGACACGACACCCGATGGTACCAAATGGTATGCTTACCTGATGACAGCAGGCAATGATCCCTGGTACAACGCACAGTCTTATGTCGATACTCTTTCCAAGGAAGCGATCGATCAGTTCATCCATGTTACCCATGACGCGTATGCCGCTGCGATCGGCGAAGAATTTGACGGTGTTGTTCCCGCGATCTTTACGGATGAGCCGCAGTTCACACGCAAGCAGACTCTGAACTTTGCTACCGATAAACACAGCATCACCCTTCCCTGGACACCCGATCTTCCCGCGACCTTCAGCGCAAAGTACAACTACGATCTGCTTCCCTTCATCCCCGAACTCATCTGGGATCTCCCCGGAGGCAGGATCTCCGTTGCGCGTTATCACTACCATGATCATGTCTGCGACCGTTTCACAGAAGCATTCGCCGACAACTGCGGTCAGTGGTGTATGGACCACAACATCGACATGACGGGTCACATGATGGAAGAACCCACACTGCTTTCCCAGACCTCGGCGCTGGGTGAAGCAATGCGTTCTTACCGTAAGTTCGGTCTTCCCGGTATCGACATGCTCTGCAATGCCGTCGAACTCTCCACCGCAAAACAGACCCAGTCCGCTGTTCACCAGTACGGACGCGAAGGTATGCTTTCAGAGCTTTACGGCGTTACCGACTGGGATTTTGACTTCCGCGGCCACAAGTTCCAGGGTGACTGGCAGGCAGCGCTCGGCGTTACCATCCGTGTCCCTCATCTGTACTGGGTTTCCATGGCAGGCGAAGCAAAGCGTGACTATCCCGCATCGATCGGACATCAGTCTCCGTGGTATAAGGAATACTCCTACGTCGAAGATCACTTTGCACGTGTCAACACCGCACTGACCCGCGGT
>JAFVYN010000071.1 GCA_017508605.1 Clostridia bacterium | reverse complement strand
CAAAAGACAAAGCGGCAAACACCTGTGGCAAAAGCCCCGCCACAACTGTCGCCTCAGAAGGATACGGCAACATCATTGCGGCACATGATAGCAGAAGTATAAAGGCAAAACCAAATACATGACCCCATATTGCATGGATCACGGCACGTTTGATCGAAAAAGACATAGTAGCTCTCCTTCGTTTTTTTCATCCATATGCCGCATTCCTTCACAATATGCAAAACAAAAGAGAGAAAAGCCGTCGGCTTTTCCCTCACGTTTGTTTATCTGAGCATTTTTCTTATTCTGCCGAAGATTCGTCAGAAGGCGTCTCTTCAACGTCAACCGTTTCGGTCTTAGCTTTCTTGCCCTTCTTACCGGACTGTGCGTTTTCAAGGCGGGCTTTTCTTGCCGCTTCTTCCTTTTCCGCGCGTTCAGCAGCTTCCTTTTCCGCTTCCTCAGCACGCTGCTTGGCAAGAAGCTCTCTTGCCGCTTCGTTGGGAACGTCAACGCAACGAACGGCGCTCTTGAGAATACGGATGCGGGTCTTGTCTCTGCCCGTTTCGATCATGCAGGTCTCTTCCTTGATGCTGACGATCTTGCCGATGATACCGCCGATGGTGGTGATCTCATCACCGACAACCAGATTGTCACGCATGTTCTTGACTTCATTCTCCTGCTTTCTCTGAGGACGGATCATAAAGAAATAGAACAAAACCACGATACCGACAAGCATCAGTAGCATCGGCCAGGTGCTGCCGCCCGGATTCGTGCCGGCATCCGCCGAAAGAAAATGAATAAGGTTATACATCATAAAGTGCCTCCTGAAATTTACATATCGCTTTATTATATCGTCTTGACCGCTCTTTGTCAAGAGAAAAACGGGAAACTTTTCCACCGTTCAAAAGAATTTCACCCATTTTTCAGATATCGTGTTTTCGAAGAAAGCGGAAAGGTCGCCGTTTGCCCTCACACGATTTTTCTGTTGTGGCACGACAGCAGGGTGAAGTCACCGCGGGATGCCGCGCCAGATATTCCCGCTTCAGGATCGATGCCGTCCCGATCGTGTGAAAGACGCCCTTGGCATAAAGCCCCTCACGGCGGTATCCTTCAAAGACCATGCCGTTCTTTTCCGCCACGTGAAGAGAGGCACGATTGTCTGCCATGAATCTCACCTCTGCCCGATGAAAGCCAAGCTCCGAAAAAGCAAAGGCAAGAAGGGTCCCGAGCGCCTCGGTGGCAAGTCCCCTGCCCCAATACTCACGCGACAGTACGTAACCAATCTCGCAGGAGCGGTTGTCTTCGTCCACGCTTGTCAGACCGCAGGTACCGATCATTCTGCCGTTTTCACGAAGGATCAGCGCGAAATCAAAGAATCTGCCCTCACGGTATGCCTGTCTCACACGCGCGACATAGCGGGCGGTATACGCCCTTGAAGGGTGTGCCTCCCAGGTCAGATACCGACTGACCGACGGATCGGATGCATAGCGATAGAGATCATCGACATCATCCTTGGTCATGACCCTGTACAGCAGTCTTTCGCTGTCAAGCTGAAAGTCACCCGTAAAATATTCCGATACCTTCACGACGATCCTCCTCGCCTCTTTCACTTATCCCGTCTATTATACCCGTTTCACGATTTAAAATCAAGTATTTTTCCCGCTTTCTTCACGCGATTTTCAGAAAAAACCTTGCAATACCGAAAGAGTTATGATATAATGCTATGGGTCATGCTCGGTCATATCCTATCTTCTTCCCGACCTATAGTATAACAGTCTGTAACGAAGGGATGATACCGCTATGAACCGATATGCAAATTGCCTCAGCAAAAAGAATCCAACCCTCTTGTTTGCCCTCGTCGGGCTCGTGGGAGGCTTTTTATTCTGCCTTCTCTTTTATGACAGCTTAAGAATTGCCCCCACGGATATCCCCGCGCTGACCTCAGCGCCCCTTCTGGATCTTCTTGATCTCTTTGCAAGGGAATGTCTTCCTACCGTACTTGCACTTCTTCTCTCCTGTGCCATGCGCCACCGTCTGCCGCTCTGCCTTGCGATGACACGGCGGGCATTTCTCTTCGCGCTCTCCTCGGCGTATCTTTTTGTCTGCCGCGCGCCTATACTGATCTCCCTTGTCTATACTCTTCTCAATGCCGCCACACTGCTTTGTCAGCTTGGCGCCGCCCTCGCCGTTTCGGGAACTATGCCGAAACGGGCATTCGCCTTCCTGTATTTTATGGGGCTTGTATTGCTGCTTTGTATCATTCGCCTGCTGGCGTTTACACTGATTTTGTAGAAAAGGACTGATGTTGTGAAAAAAACGAAAAAAAGCCGCTTGAATCTGTACGATTGGTTCTATAAGCGCGATCATAAGGCAGATGCCGACGATGACCGCGATGCGCCGCGTAACTTTCCCTTCTTCTTCAAGCTGCTCTCAAGAAACTTCTCGCGCATCTTCACGCTGAATATTTATTTTGCGCTCGGCGGCATCGGGCTGTGGCTCGTGCTTCTGCTTCTGAGCGGTATCGTCGGCCCGCATTCCTATGCGCCGACAAGCGATCTCTACGCGCCGCTTTACGGCGCGACAGCCCTTGTGGAAAATGCGTCGCCCGCCCTCAACGTCTTACTCAGCGTCCATGCGGCAGTCACGGAGATCTCGGTAATGACACCCATGATGACCGTTCTCGTTGTGGCGGCGATCATCGTCCTCGCACTCACCTTCGGTCCTGTCATGACGGGAATCTCCTACAATATGCGAAACATCGTCCGCGGTGAGCCTCTTTTCATGTGGGAGGATTTCTGGCACGCCATCAAGGTCAACCTCCGTCAGAGTATCTTCCTTGGAATCATCGACCTTTCGATCCTCGCTCTGCTCATTTATGGCGTGATATTCTATTATCTCAATCTCAGCGGAGGCCAGGTCTTCGGTACCTTCTTCCTCTTCACGCTCGTTCTGATCGTCTTCTACCTCATGATGCGCAAGTATCTTTACACCATGCTTGTGACCTTTGAGCTTTCAATCTTCAAGCTCTTCAAAAACGCTCTGATCTTTGCGGTCCTCGGTCTGGGCAGAAACGTTGTCGCTCTTCTCGGCTCGGCTTTTGTGATCTTCCTCAACTGGATGCTCTACACCGCCTTCATGCCCCTCGGCGTCATCATGCCCTTCATGATCACCATCGGACTCTGCTTCTTCATCAATTCCTACGTGGCATGGCCGAAGATCCACGCAACCATGATCGCACCGTATCTCGACGAAAACGGCGAGTACGTCGAGGAATCCTGAGCCCCGTTCAAAAAAGTATGTACAAACGGTAAATTTTTTCAAAAAAGACTTTTCTTTTTCTGTTTTTTATGATAGAATAACCGTTGTGTCTGCATATTTTTTATAAAATAAAAAGGATAGTACTATCATCCAAAGGAGAAAAAACATGAGAACCAAAAGAATTCTCGCGCTTGTCCTCGTTTGCGTGATGCTTGTAGCATCTCTCGCAAGCTGTTCCAGCGCATACGACACCCCTTCCGACTACGTAACCCTTCCCGAGCTCGGCAAGATCACCGTTAAGTACGCCGATCTCAAGAAGGAGATCGACGACCGTATCAAGGAGATCCTCGAAGGCTCCGCAGGTCAGGTATTTGAGCCCGTCGCAGGTGATGACGCTGTCATCAAGAACGGCGACCAGGT
>JAFVYN010000070.1 GCA_017508605.1 Clostridia bacterium | reverse complement strand
TGTTCGCCCGATCATACGCGCTTGCGTGGTCACTCTGCCAGATCAACTCTCTTGCCTTTTGCTCCGACCTTGAGATAAAGATTTTCGCTTTGAACGGCGGCTTGTACGGATAGGTGATCTTGGAGACCTCACGCCCGCACAGGTCGCAAAAAAAAGTAAACCTGAACACCTCAAGCGTGGAGCCGTCCTCGTACTTTTTCGTTACGGGTTCCAGCATTCTTTTCCCCCCTTTCATTACGGACATCATACTGTTCTCCCATTATACAGGATATTGACGGTTCTGTGACCCTCCCGACGGGGGGGTAAGTGGGGGGGAGCAGGTTTTTTTCGCCGAAACGGGAGAAATATGCTCGACTTCAGGCAGACAAAAAGAGCAGCCGATCACTCGACTGCTCTGTGTGTATGCCTTAGGGATCCTTGCGATGCCTTCCGTCGATCCGCTCGAACAGCTCGTTCTTGCTTCCGACACCCAGCTTCCCGTAGACCTTTCGTGTGTATTCCTTGACGGTGTTGACCGTGATACCGAGATAGTAGGCGATCTCGCTCTGCATTCTGCCCTTGAGCAGCTCGCGCAGCACGTCCAGCTCGCGGTCTGTTAGAAGATTGACCTCCTCCGTATCCCGCAGGATGCGGTCGATCTCTTCATCCGTGTAGCGCATCCGAACAATGATGGGAGGCGGGACGGTTGCCGTGCCCTCGGCGGGGACTGCGTCAGAGACGGCAGGGATGGGCTCGCGCTCCTTGCGATTGCGTCTGAAAAGGAGCAGAACGCAGACGACACCAAGCACCGACACGGCAACCGACAAAAGCACAATGGGAAGGAGGGGAAAGCGGGGAGGCTCCTCGCCGGGAGGTGCCGTCGAAGGCGTGACAGGCTCGGTGGCGGGAGTTGAAGTCACTTCGGTATCAGGCAATATGACAGGCTCCGTATCCGGCGTTGTGACAGGCTCCGTTACCGGCGTTGTGACAGGCTCCGTTACCGGCGGCTCGGGGGGAGCCGTCACGGGCGGCACTTCGGTCTCGTTAAGACGGTAGCAGGCGTAATAGGTGACGTCGCCTGCGGTACTGTGCACCGCACCCTCCGCAATAGGCTCTCCCTCACCGTCAGCCGTGGCGAACCATCCCGAGAAGGTATAGCCCTCCTTGGCCTCTGATTCAGGGAAGAGGATCGGTGCGCCGAAGTCGCAGGACACCCTCGTTTCCGTCTCTCCCATCACAAAGGTGATCTTGTAGGTGTTGGGTGTCCAGACCGCGTACAGATCGACGTACTCGGTGCCACCTCCCACGGAGAGCCGCGTATCGGGGGCGTAGTCCCCTCCGTCACCGAATTGCCAACGGTCGAAGGTATAGCCGTCCTTTTGGTATTCGGGAAGGGTGGGTATCTCGCCATAGCAGACCGTGACGGTATCCTTTACATCTCCGTCCACAAGGAAACGGTAGGTCATATCGGAACGGGCATTGTTGCCTGCGTGGAAAACACCGTAGCGGTTATCAAAGCGGTTGCCCGAGACGCCCTCCAAAGCATCGCCGTCGATCTCCACGCTGCCCTCCATATGCTTGTAAGGATCGCCCAAGTGATTGGTCTCAGTTATGTAACAGTATTGATTTGCCTCGCTCGGCATCGCTTCTGTGCGACCTTCGCCGTGAAGGGCACATCCGAACAAGGAAAGGCGTTCCGCATCGTATTCCTTCATAGCAGGCGTGTTGCCCGACAAGGTGGAAAGAATAAGGAATGTCCTACCGACACCGCCGCTACCGATCTCCGCTTGGTTTTCGGATATGTAAAGCGCGCCGCCGGATGCGGCAGTATTGTTTGCAATCGTGCCGTTGACAACGGTAACGAGGTTATTGCCGTAATTCTCATTCCAGATACCGCCTCCGTTCTCGGTTGCACGATTGCCCGAGATCACACAGCCGTCCAGTACGCTTTCGGTGTAAGAAAGCGCAATGCCTCCGCCGTTTCTGGCTTGGTTATCGAAAATGTAACAGTTCTTCATATGGAGCGTTCCGCGCCCCACGTAGACACCGCCGCCCTTGGTCAGCGTGTCGGGATAGAAATTCTCAAAGCGGTTTCCGCTGATCTTGCAGCTTTCAAGGGTAACGGTCGCCTGATCTGCCCATATCGCGCCGCCGTAACCCGATACGTTGCGGGAAAGCTCGCAGTTTTTCATATCAAGAAAGATATTGCCCGCGCCGGAAAGATATATCGCGCCGCCATAGCCGCCTGCGTTGGCGTTCAGCGAACAGTCCTCAAAAGAGACGGACAAACGGTGACCTACGCTGTCGGCAGAAGAATAAATGCCGTAGACCGCGCCGCCGTTTGCCATACTGTAACCCGAAAAATCACAGTTTACAAAGGCTGCATCGACACAGCGGGAGAAAAATACCGCCGGGCGGATCTTGGTCGCCGTCATGATCTGCTTCCCCGTAAAGTCGGTATTGTCGATGTCATTCACCCCCGCAAAGGTGATATTTTCAAAACGGATATGGATGGTGTCCTGTTCAGACGCCCCTCCCATCACGGCAAACGCGCCGCCCGAAAAGACAGCAGGCGTATTCTTACCGCTTTTAATGGTCACGCCCTTAGAAAGTGTCATCCCCATCGGGGAGTAGGCAAATTCGATATCGCCGACAAGGATCGTATCGCCCTCACTTGCATTATGAAGTGCCTCCTTCAGCTCTGACTCTGTGGTGATCAGCTTGGGCTCGGCGGCGAACGCTCCCGTGCTCATCGCCGCAAGCACTGCCGCGACTGCCCAGATCGTCAAAAAAACGCATATGACTGTTTTTTTACGGTTCATGTATACACCTCGTCTTTCACAAACATCATCATTGGCTTAATTATAACATAATACATGCTTTTTTTCAATATGTTTGAAAGGAAATGTTGTGTAAAACCAAATCAGGAAGAATCATTTTGCTTTAGTCCCCGATTTTTGCCTTTCGTGATTGACTTCGAGACCCAGTATGAGATTGAGGATTACACCAAGGTCGATACGATCATCCATCAAATGCGGTTGACTGTTGCAGAAGAAGAGACTTTGAACTACTACATGGCAGGTCTGGGATTTGTCGCGATCGCGCAGATGCAGAACGTCAATAATACGACTGTCTGGCGAAGAAGAAAGAGCATACAGAAAAAGTATCTTCGGTATGTGGTCATGCAAGACTGACCCGATTCACACACAAACACAAAAGGGAGCTTTACGGCTCCCTAAAGTTATGCGGTATGGAGAAGCCCCTCACGGAGGGGCAAAATTGTATCACGAGAAATCCTTTTTCTTTCCAGCAAAGGGTTGATATTTCGCGATGATTGCTTGCATTTGCAGCGTGTCCTTCAACTCCAGATACGAGCTACTCTGAAGGAGATAACCAAGCTCTCGCGCCACGTCGTTATCTTCCGTACCGGAATTGATATTACGCACATCATACACATTTCCTCGGACA
>JAFVYN010000069.1 GCA_017508605.1 Clostridia bacterium | reverse complement strand
CGTTTGGATCACCCAACACAACACCGTTCTCATATTCTTCAAGATACTCTCTCTTGCCAAACTCCACGTATCCAAACTTTCCGTTCTTACAAAGGATAAAGCCGATGACGTCACGTATTCCGGGTGCTATGATCATACGGTCATATTCAAGCGGCAACAACAAATGTCCGCTCTTGTCCTCAATACCAAATTTTTCGTTTTCTTCAACGATGACGTATTGATCGTATTCGTCGTAAATTCTTTTCATTTTATCCCCTCCTTTTTGCGTGGACGCATATCATATCAAACAAATGTGAACAAAATGCGGCTACACTACGTCAGTGTTGTGTCGAAACTTGTTTCGCAAATTCATTATACAACATGGTGTGTACCAAAAAAGTCACACGGCCGGGAGGTATAATATTGACAGAAAGAGAGTCCTGTGGTAAACTGAAATAGAGGTAATGTATATGACCGATAAAAAATCACCGCATCTGTTCGAGTCAACTACCATGCCATGAAATATTGGGCGATGCAGTATGGCCACCACGTTACTGTAACCTCGCCACCCTCGCTCGTCGAGGAGATTAGAGATGAACTTACCGCCGCGGCGGAGAAATACATGTTTGAATAAGGAATAGAAAGAGATAATGGATGAGTTAACGAAACTTTATTTGCAATGGTATGAAGAACTATCTGAAATAGCTCCTCACTTTTCTGATGACAAATACTCAAATCCTTATTACATGGCGATTCCAAAAGATTGGAATCAGTCAGACAACAGGATTATGATAGTTGGAGAAGAGGGGTATGGGGAAAACGGCTGTGGGAAAAGGCAAAAATGGACGATGCAAAAAATCCAAGGATGGATACTTTATTATTTAAATACACAGTTAAATGGAAATAAAGAAGATCCAGATTACAATAAAAGTCCTTTTTGGAGACGTATAAGAAAAATAAAATCACCGAACACATCTTTCATTTGGAATAACATTGACAAAATTCATAGTCTACAATGGAATGGCGGCTTAAAATATAAATTATCCGTTAGCGATAGAAAAGCATTACATTCCACAGAAACTAAAGTATTGTATGAGGAAATTAAAATTGCTCGTCCGAATATAGTGGTGTTTTTCGGTTGGTACGGTGTTTCTTTGCGTGCAGAGTTACCATCAATATATGACAAGTTATATGGAAATGCGAAGAGAATTGCAAAAAAAGATGTATATGTAATTGAGGAAGATGGAATATTTTATATATTTACATGGCATCCAAACCGCCAACCACGAGAATACGAAGAAAAAGTAATTACGGAAATAAGAAAAGTTATGAAGTAACCAACTAATTGAATTTAAGCGCAGAACTCATTTCTACGCTAACCCCATCACGACATCTTTTTTGTCAAATCTTAGTTGTCAACCGGCATCTTTTTTGTCAAATCTTTATTTTTCACGAATATCCCACCAAACTCAAAAAAGATTTGAAAAAGATTTGAAAAACTTTTCAAAAAGTGCCAAATATCCTTGAAATATAAGGGTTTATGCCGTTTTCAAGGTGGCATCTTTTTTGTCAACACATCTCAAACAAAAGAGCACTGCGAGAGCAGTGCTCTTTTGTTTGGAACGATGTGTTCCGCTTGCGCGGAACGTGATGCGCACTTCGTGCGTGATGTTTCCTTCGGAAGTGATGTGCGCTTCGCGCGTGAGTAAGGAACACATCACATCACTTTGCACCGCAGGTGCAATACATCACTGTGCGTTAGCACTACATCATTGCGACGAAGTCGCAACATCACTCTTTACAAACAGCCCAAAATGCGATATAAAAAAACCAGAAAGGCGGTGGAAATATGGTCGGCACATCTCCTAACAAAGAGCCATTTGATCATTTAAAATACGATGTGTTTTGTAAAAAAATAGGTGCAATATTCCCCGATGAATTTATTGATTATTTATTGTTGCATAACAATGCTGAACTTGATTCGAACATTGTAAAATTTCCAAATAGAGAAATAAACATACGCTATTTCTATGGAATAAGTACCCGAAGCTATCCTGATATGGAGTCGACCTATGAAATATACAAAAACAGGTTGCCCTCAAAATGCATCCCTATTGCTGAAGATGATTGCGGAAATCAAATTTGTATGTCGCTCTTCACAAAAACATACGGTAAAATATATTTTTTCGACCATGAAATAATGGATTGTGATGAGAAAGAAGTAAATACTATTTCTCTCAAGGATATGATTTTCCTTGCAAATTCTTTTAAGAATTTGTGTGAAAAAATAGAACCTGCAAAATATGATGATATTCCCGTTTATTCTCCAATACAAGTCAGATGGAATCGTTTTGTTTCATGGTTGCGAACTAAATGGAATAAGTTTTAAAAGCATCTTTTTTGTTTGGAACGATGTTTGCCCTTGCGGGCAAGTGATGTAGCCTTCGGCAGTGATGTTCACTGCGTGAGTGATGTTTCGCCTTACGGCGAAGTGGGCAAACATCACATCACTTTGCGACGAAGGCGCAATACATCACTGTGCGTTAGCACTACATCATTGCGACGAAGTCGCAACATCACTCTTTACAAACGCTCAAAATTATGCTATAGTATTGATGGCATCTTTTTTGTTTGGAAATGAAGCACGCTGACGCCCATGAAAATTGAAGCAGAAGCCTTCGGCTCGCGGAGAAGTTAGTGTGCGCTTCGCTTCATGCTTGATTCACGAAGCGAATGCTTCATTGAAAAACGTTGAATTTGTACGATACTTTATTCAAAGGACGGTGATAGTGTGGCAAAAGTCTCTCTGCTCAATGAGGTGAAAGAAATGGTCCGCATCTATGAGGAGCGGTTTTCGGATCTTGGGATCACCGTGAAGGTTTCAGACAGGACCGCTCATTCGGAGGTCGGGGAACGGACGGGAACGCCGATCTCAAGCACGGCTCTTCTGACAGCGATTGAGCGCGCGATGGATCATCGGCGTGAGCGAAAAAAGGGCTACGGGTATGAGCCGAACCGCTACACTTCGATCGTTTTGTCCTTTTTGCCGAATGATAAAGCCCTTCTTCCGAAAGAGGACTGCAAGGACTATGCCTTTCTTCTGAAAAAGACCGAACGCGCGCACGTCGGAGAGACCCCCGAAACGACACGGTACGGCAGGGACAAGGTGCTTCGGAAAATCGAAAAACGGCTTTTGAAGACTCTTGAAAAAGCCAAACGGTCTTCGGTGCGGTCTGCCTGCCGCAATACGCTGTGGGATGTTTTCCGCTATGCCTTTTCTCAAAAATACCGATATAAGGAAAAAATTCGCGGTAAGGCCCCTGAGACCTGGGAGCTGATTTTTTCGATCCCCATCGGGATCGCGGTCGCTGCGGTATTTGCGCTGATCCTGGTTGCGATAGAAAAGCTTTTCTGATATCCGGCTACGCGGCGCTGTCTTGTTTTTCAGAGCAATTTTTTGACCGCTATACAAAAATTGCTTTGAAAAGACTTGACAAAAAAAGCTTCGGATGGTATACTGTGGTAAAGTAGAAAAAAGAGGTGACAGTAATGCTGGATTATTGCCTTGATATTAACGAAAGATCCTTTATGCGCGTGTATACGCCCGATGCCATGGCGACGGCGTTTCCGTTCTGTTTGTATGAAAACGGATATTTTGAAGCCGGTAAGAATTACTATACCAAGAGAAGCGATAAGCCCATGTACTTGCTTCTCTACACGGTCTCGGGCTGCGGTGTGATCAAGGTGGATGCTAAGCCCCGTTATCTGCCTGCAGGCTCCTGCGTCCTGATCGACTGCCGCACCTATCACGAATACAGCGCGGTCTCGGGCGCGCCCTGGTGCTTCCATTGGGTGCATTTCGACGGCGCTTCGATGGAGGCTTACCGCAAGCTTCTGGTGGAGGAATTTGACGTTCTGAACGTTAACGATAAGGTCTGTCTGCCCCGTTATTTTGATCAGATCCATTCGATCCTTAACGAATCCAACGTAATGCTTCGCTACGTGACCTTCAGCGATATCATTTCAAACATTCTCCTGATTCTCTGCAATACGCATTATTCCAAGGAAGTGCATGGTGAGGTCGATTCGGACGCTGTCCGTATTGCCTGCCGTTATATTGAGGAGAATCTCAGTCGGGATATCACCATTGATCAGATGGCGGCTCTGGTGCATTTGTCGAAGTTTTATTTCATCCGTCTGTTCAAGCGTTTTATGGGCGTATCTCCCTATCAGTACGTGCAGATCTCCCGTGTGAACCGTGCCAAGGAGCTTCTGATGAGTACCAATTTCCGTATCAACGAGATCTCCGAGATGGTCGGATTTTCGAGCGCGACGCGCTTTACCAAGTTTTTCTCGGATATGACGGGCATGAGTCCGAGCAAATTCAGAAAGACCTCTTATTACATGTCTAACGAAACCTGAATGAAAAGAGCAGCTTACAGTTTTGGTAAGATGCTCTTTTTGTTTTGATATATACGAAAATTGCTCTTGAAATTTTTGTATATTCGTTGTATAATGAAAGTGTAAAACAGTAAATACGGATTCAGAAAGGATACAACAATGAAAATGTTCAGCCTGTTTTTTGCCGTTCTTATGGTTTTATTGACTCTGGTTGCTTGCGGCGCTCGGGAAACGAGCGCGCCTCTGACAACGAACGGCACACCGACTCCATCCACACCTTCGACAACGACGGCGGTAAAGCCTTCCGTGGAGACGACTCCCGTCAGCTCCTCGGTATCCGATCCCGCCACCGTCGAGCCTGAGCCAACCCTCAGTTATCCGCAGTTTGAAGATCCCGCTGACGATATGGCATCAAAGCCATTGTTCTTCTGGAACACCACGCTTGATGAAATGACCGAAGAGGGTGTTCGCGAGATCGTCAGACGCTCATATGAAGAAAGCGGCTACGCGGGCTTTGGCATCCTTCCGTATTGGCAGGAGGGATATCTCTCCGAGCAGTATCTCAAGCTGTATGAAGCGGCGCTCGACGAGGGCTCGAAATACGGCATGAAGTTCTCGCTTTACGATGAAAACGGTTTCCCGAGCTATACGGCGGGCGGATTGTTTGCCGAAAAGTATCCTGAGCTTACCGCCAAGCGCCTCGACCTTGCGGAGTCCTCCTACGTAAAGGACGGCAAGATCTTTCTGAAGATCCCCCAGGGCAATTTCGTGGGTGCTGTGGCTTACAATACCGCTACGCACGAAATGATCGATATTTCCGACAAGGCGCATCTTGTCGTGCTTCCTGAATTTGATCCCGACGCACAGCCTGTCGGCATTATGGCAACGAGCGAATACGATATTACGCCCGGTTACGAGATCGACAAGGCGTTTGACGGCAAGAAGACTACCCGTTGGAACGCCTATCAGCGTTCGGGCGGCGGCGAAGCCATCATTATCAATTACGGCAAAAAGACAAAGCTTGACACCGTCGAGCTGTTCGAGGACAGCAATCCCGAGCTTCAGCGTGTCAAAGGCTGTGATATAGAATACTGGGATACCGAAAAGAACGAATGGGTGCTTCTCGGCTCGACCTCCTCGATCAAATCGAGCGGCGCGAAGATCACCTTTGACGCGGTGGAGGAGCAGTATTACCGCATCCATTTCCGCCTCGTGAACGGCGACTCGGCGACGATCTCCGAGATCGCGCTCTATGCTGACGGCAAGAAGATCGAAAATCCCGCCTTTATTTCGGCTGACGATATCGCCTCTGCCGATGAGGTTGGCTACTTCTCTTCGGGTGACTACTCCGACGGCTACACGGCACAAAAGGCGTTTGACGGCAATATGGGCAGTCGCTGGAACGCGCCGAACGGTTCCTCGGGCGATCAGTGGGTCTCGGTGATGTTCGGCAAGGACGTCACGGTGGATTCCGTCGTGATCGAGGAAGCGTATAACCGCATCCGCTCTTTCCAGATCCAGTATTTTGATGGCAAGGTGTGGAAGACCTGCGCCACCGGTACGACGGTCGGTACGTCGAAGACTGTGACCTTTGAGCATGTTACCTGCAAGGGTATCCGCTTCTACGTCAATACCACCAACGGCGAATCGGCTACGATCTATGAGATCAAGACCTTCTCGGGTAATCAGCAGGTGATCGTGGAAGAGGACTATTCGCATTATAAAGGCTCTTATGTGGAGTATCCCGTATCGGGCAACAACTGGAAGCTGATGGCGTTCATCTGCGTCAGTGAGGGCTGTATCGGTATGGACTATCTTTCCGAAGAGGCGGTCGCGGGCTTTATTGACGTGACCTATGAGACCTATTACAAGCACTTCAAGAAGTATTTTGACAACGGCACGATCACCTCAGCTTTCTATGATGAGCCTTCCTTCTGGCCCGCGGGCGGTCTGACTGCTTACGGTGTTGAGGGCGCGAGAGCCTGGACCGACGATTTCAACGAGGTCTTTGCCGAAATGTTCGGTAAAGAGGAAAATCCCATTCTCTACTATGCGGCAATGTGGTACGATATCGGTGACAAGACGGCAGAGGCGAGAGATAAGCTCAATGCCGTGAGAAGTGAAATGTTCGCAAAGCATTATATCGGTCAGCTCAACGATTGGTGCGAGAAGCATGGCATCGAGCTGATGGGTCATATGCTGTTTGAGGATCAGGATAATCCCGTTCCGCTTCACGGCGACCTGATGTACTGCTTCAAGTATCAGGCATGTCCTACGGTGGACGTGATCGGTCACTATACGATGAGTGAGGATTATTACAAGATCATCTCCTCCGCGGCATACAACTGGGACCATGCACACGTCGGTGTGGAATGCTACGGCGCGATCCCCAATATGCCCGTGAACGTTCTTTACAAGCAGGCAATGGACCTCTTCGCTAAGGGCATCAACGTGATGGTGCCTCACGCGGTATGGTATTCCTCGACCAAGAACGTGGTCTATCCCCCCGAGCTTTCCTATCGCACCGAGCCTTATGCCTCGGAGCTTCCGAAGTTTAACGAATACATCGCGCGTCTGCAGACCGTTTTGCAGGAGGGCAGACACGTGGCGGATATCGCGGTGCTTTATCCGATCGACACCCTCGAATACGATTACAACTTTACCAAGGGCTACGGTCCCGCGGCTGACAGCAACTATATTGCGCTGACCAATCAGCTTTCCGAACGCATCCGTCTGGATTACACCTATCTCCATCCCTCGGTTCTTGACGAAAAGGTCTCGGTCAAGGGATCGACGCTCCATCTTGACAACGAGAACAATTATGAAGACTATAAGGTCATGATCCTGCCCTCGATCCGCGTGATCTCGAAATCGAATCTTGAAAAGATCTACGAATTCTATCAAAACGGCGGTATTGTCATCTCGGTAGGCTCGCTTCCCGTGATGGCGACCGAAACCAAGGACAACGAAGCGGTCGTCTCCATGATCACCGAGATGTTCGGGGTATCTCCCACGGCGGCGGCAAGCCGAGAGATCGAAAAGACCAATGAAAAGGGCGGTAAGCTCTATCACCTGACGCAGGTCGCCAAGCTGAGCGCTACCCTCAAGAAGGTATATACCAATTACGATGTGACTGTCTCTGCGGTCACCGAGCGTAACGGTCACTTTACCTATATCCACAAGATGCGTGATGGCAGAAATATCTATTTCTTCGCCAATTCCTCCGACGTGAAGGTCGAACCGACGATCACGCTGAGAGGGGAATATACCGCTCTTGAAGTCTGGGATCCCATGACGGGCGAAAGAACCCCCCTGACAATTACCGTCAAGGACGGCAAGACCACCTTCAAGATTCCCTTTGACCCCGTGACATCTCTCATTATCATCGAACCCGATCAGCAGTAAATCCGATCGGCAGAGAAACTTTAAAAAAAAGACCGTTTCGGCACACGAGCCGAAACGGTCTTTTTTGCTTCAGAAAGCGGATTTATTCATAGTCCACAACGTTGACCCAGGAGCTGAGAAATTCTCTTTCGTCCTCGTTGCCCTTGACCGATTGCGAGGCGGCAACGATGGGCATCCATTTCTGAACGTACTGCTTGGCGGTGTCACTCTTTTTGCAGAAGAGGTCAAGATAGGTATCTCCGCCCTCACGGTCGCTGCGCAGACAGAAGAGAAGATAGGTTCTCGCGACATCCGCCGAGGCGTTGCCCTGGGTGGCGTGCGCCCAGTCGAGGATGTAAGCATTGCCGTCCGCGGTGATGATGATATTCGAGGGATCGAAGTCGCCGTGGCAGACCTTGGTGTGCTTGGGCATGCCCTCAAGACGGGTGTGCAGCTCGTAGCGTGTGGTGGCGTCGAAGGAGGTGGCGCTGATCTTACGGTTCATTTTATCCTTCAGCTTGTTGAGAAGGGGACAGGTCTTGGCATGCACTCTCATTTGCAGCTCGACGAGCTTTTCAATGTAGGCATTCTTGTTTTCGGGGTCTTCCGCCATCAGGGCGGCGAGGGTCTTACCCTCGATAAACTCCGTGACGATCGCCCATTTGCCGTCGATCATGGTGACCTCGAGGATCTTCGGGATGAGAAGCCCCGTTTCCTCAATGCGTGCCTGATTGAGCGCTTCGTTCAGAACGTCCGCCTTGGAATAGGCCTTGTCAAAGACCTTGATACATCTGTCACCGTCACGGTAGAGGGTCTTGTTTTTTCTGACTGCAATTACGGTATCGAGTTTCATACTACACACTCCTTTAGTCGATGGGTGAAACGGGTGTCTTCGGTGAAGCTTCTCTGCCGTAGAAGGCAGTGAGATACATGGCTTTGATCTCGCTCATAAGGGGATAGCGGGGGTTGGCGCCGGTGCATTGATCGTCAAACGCCTGCTCGACCATATCGTCAAGGCGCGCAAGAAAGTCGCTTTCCTCGATGCCGTAGTCACGGATGGTCGCCTTGATGCCTACCTTGGACTTCAGTTCATTGATGGCGGCGATGAGTCCCTCGAGCTTTTCCTCGGCGGTTTCGCCCTTGATACCGAGCGCGTCGGCGATCTCAACGTAGCGCTCAAGGGTGTGAGGATGGGTATACTGCGAGAAGGTACCCATTTTGACGGGGGTCTCGGAGGCGTTGAAGCGGATGACCTCTTCGATCATCAGGGCGTTGGCAATGCCGTGGGGCAGATGATGGAAGGCACCGAGCTTATGTGCCATCGAGTGGCAGACGCCGAGAAAGGCGTTGGCAAATGCCATGCCCGCCATGGTGGCGGCGTTAGCCATTTTTTCACGGGCAACAACATCAGTCGCGCCGTTTTCGTAAGCTCTCGGCAGATACTCAAAGATGGTTTTGAGTGCGCCGAGGGCGAGAGAGTCGGTATAATCGGTAGCAAGCATCGCGGCATACGCTTCGATGGCGTGCGTGACGGCATCGATACCCGAGGCGGCGGTCAGTCCCTTGGGGGCGGACATGTGATAGTCGGTGTCGATGATCGCCATGTCGGGGAGAAGCTCATAATCGGCAAGGGGATATTTGACGCCTGTCGTCTCGTCGGTGATGACGGCAAAGGGCGTGACCTCCGAGCCTGTACCCGCCGAGGTGGGAATGGCGACGAAATATGCCTTTTCGCCCATTTTGGGGAAGGTGTACACACGCTTGCGGATATCGATAAAGCGCATTGCCATATCCATGAAATCCGCGTCGGGATGCTCATACAGTACCCACATGATCTTGGCGGCATCCATGGCGGAGCCGCCGCCGAGGGCGATGACGGTATCGGGCTTGAATGCCTGCATCAGCTTGGCGCCTTCACGGGCATTTGCGAGGGTGGGATCGGGCTGTACGTTGAAGAATTCAGCGTGCTGAATGCCCATTTCGTCGAGCTTTTTCGTAATGGGCGCGGTATAACCGTTTTCGTATAAGAAGGTGTCGGTAACGATGAACGCCTTCTTTGAGCCTCTCACCGTTTTCAGCTCCTCAAGAGCGACGGGGAGACAGCCTTTTTTGATATAGATCTTTTCGGGGGTTCTGAACCAAAGCATGTTTTCTCTCCTCTCGGCGACGGTCTTGATATTCAGAAGGTGCTTGACACCGACGTTTTCGGATACACTGTTGCCACCCCATGAGCCGCAACCGAGGGTAAGCGAGGGAGCAAGCTTGAAGTTGTAAAGATCACCGATACCGCCCTGCGAGGAAGGGGTATTGACGAGAATGCGGCAGGTCTTCATGCGCGCGGAAAAGAGGGAGAGCTTCTCGGACTCGGTTATGGGGTCGAGATAGATCGACGAGGTATGACCGAAGCCGCCGTCGGCAACGAGTCTTTCTGCCTTGTCAAGCGCGTCGGCAAAATCCTTGGCGCGGTACATGGCAAGAACGGGGGAGAGCTTTTCGTGGGCGAATTCCTCGGAAAGCTCGACCGATGTGACCTCACCGATGAGGATCTTGGTGTCCTTCGGTACGCTGACACCCGCCAGAGCGGCGATGGTGTAAGCGGTCTGTCCGACGATCCTGGCGTTCAGAGCGCCGTTGATGATCATCGTCTTTCTGACACGCTCGGTCTCGTCTTCCTTAAGAAAATAACAGCCGCGGCGTGAGAATTCTTCCTTGACGCTGTCATAGACACCGTCAAGGAAGATGACCGACTGCTCGGAGGCACAGATCATGCCGTTATCAAAGGTCTTGGAATGAATGACGGAGTTGACCGCGAGGATGATATCGGCAGAGGAGTCGATGATCGCGGGGGTATTGCCTGCGCCCACACCAATGGCAGGCTTGCCGCTGGAATATGCCGCCTTGACCATACCGGGTCCGCCTGTTGCGAGAATGATGTCCGCTTCCTTCATGACGGTGGCGGTCATAATCCGATGAAAAAAACACAAAAAAATCACTTGCATTTTTTTTCGGATTGTGTTATACTTACAGTAGAAAGTTATGCAAAGCCGTAAGAAAAGGAGGGATGAGCCGTGACGGAGCTGAAGACGGTGGTTGCCAGAAATATCGCGACGCTGCGTGTCGCGGCGCATCTGACACAGTTTGAGCTTGGCGAAAAGCTCAGCTATTCCGACAAGGCGGTCTCCCGCTGGGAGAGAGGGGAAGCCATTCCCGATGCCTACGTGCTTCTCGAAATGGCAGACATTTTCGGCGTGACGGTCGATTTTATTCTGCACGAGCATACCGAAGAGGAGTTCGTCAAGGAGGAGCCTGTTCCCGAAGAAGAGCATCCCCACACCAAGACCAATCGCCGTCTTGTCAACTGGGTATCCTTTCTCGGTGTCTGGGCGCTTTCTTTACTCATTTTCGTGACCATGTCGATCTTCGGTAACTATTTCTGGCTGATCTTTATCTACGCCATTCCGACATCCTTCACGGTGCTGTTTATTCTCAACTGTGTATGGGGCAAGAGGTGGCTTGGCGTTATTTATCTTTCGGTTACCGTGTGGGGCATTCTCGCTTCCTTCCATCTTTCTTTACTCGGACAGCCCAATGCCTGGATGCTCTATCTCATCGGCATCCCCGCTCAGATCATTGTACCGATCGCCTTTTCCATCGGCAGAAAAAAGAGATCAAAATGATTCTCTTTTGATATCAAAATGAAACATTCTCAGAATCCGAGAGTTGATTTTCTTCAATTCTCGGATATTTTTTGGCTCTCTCGCGGGGCTTTTTTCTTTTGTAGAGCGGTTTTCCCAAATTGTGGGTGGTATTTTTTGAAAAAATCCATACAATAAAAGCGTGGGGCGGGGACGTGCTTCTGATAAGTATGTGCCGTCCCGAACCGAATACTCTTTTAACGCGAAAGGAAAAACACTATGTCCCAATACGTCATTACCTGTTGCTCAACCGTCGATGTCAGCGAAGAAAAACTGAAAGCACTCGACGTGCCCTACGTACCCTTCCATTATTTTCTTGATGCTGTGGAATTTGAAGACGATCTTTATACATCACTCTCCCCCTCCTCCTTTTATCGGGCGCTTCTTGAGGGGGCTGAGCCCAAGACCGCTCAGGTCAATACCGATGAATTCACCGCCTTTTTCAAGCGCTTTCTCGATGCGGGCATCGACGTTCTGCATCTCTCCTTTTCCACCGGCCTCTCGGGCTCCTGTCAGTCGGCACGGGTTGCCGCGGAGGATCTGAAAGCGGCATATCCCGAGCGCCGTATCGAGGTGGTCGATACCCTTGCCGCCTCCTCGGGCTACGGTCTTCTGGTTTCGATGGCAGCCGAGATGCGGCTTGACGGCGATAGCCTTGACACCGTCAAGGCATTTGTGGAAGAAAACAAGCTGAAGATCCACCACTGGTTCTTCTCGACCGACCTCAGCTTTTACGTCAAGGGCGGCAGACTGTCGCGTATGTCGGGCTGGTTCGGTACGGTTCTGAAGATCTGCCCCCTTCTCAATATGGACAAGGATGGACATCTGACTGCCCGTTACAAGCTGCGCGGTAAAAAGCGCGTGATCGAGGCAATGGTCGATAAGTTCAAGGAGTGTGTGGAAAATGGCGAGAATTACGGCGGCAAATGCTACATTTCGCATTCCGACTGTTATGAGGACGCAAGAGCCGTTGCCGATGCCGTGGAGCAGTTTGTGCCCGCGCTCAAGGGCAAGGTTGAGATCTTCAATATCGGTCCTACGATCGGCTGTCACACCGGACCCGGTACGGTGGCGCTCTTCTTTGTGGGAAGCGAAAGAATCGACTGATTGTGAAAAAAAGATTCAACAAAATTTGACTCGATTTGTTGGATTTGGGGTTTGCTTTCTTTCTGTTTTTATGTTATAATAGAGTCATAGCATCTCCCTTGTTGTATCTTCAGGTTACGGCAAGGGAGCTTTTGATTATGGAGAAAAGAAGTGAGATTATGTTTAAGATCGGACTTGACGTCGGATCGACCACGCTGAAAGCGGTAGTGCTTGACGAAGAGGGAAAGATCCTCTTCCACCGTTATATAAGACATTACGCCGCCATTGCCGAAAAGATTGCCGCTATGCTGAAGGAGATCCGTCTTGAACTCCCTGAGGCTGAAACGGCGGCGCTTGCGATCTCGGGATCGGGGGGTATGGGCTTTGCCAAGGAGATGGGACTTACGTTCTGTCAGGAGGTCTATGCTACCAAGGTAGCGCTTTCACGCCGCATCCCCGATGCCGATGCCGTGATCGAGCTTGGCGGTGAGGACGCGAAGATCCTCTTTCTGTCGGGTGCCTTTGAGGTCAGAATGAACGGAAGCTGCGCAGGCGGTACGGGATCGTTTATCGATCAGATGGCGACCCTGCTCGGAGTGACACCCGACGCGATGAATACGCTGGCGGCGGCATATACCAAGGAATACAGCATTGCCTCGCGCTGCGGCGTCTTTGCCAAGAGCGACATTCAGCCCCTCATCAATCAGGGCGCGAGAAAAGAGGATATCGCGGCAAGCATTATGGCGGCTGTGGTCAATCAGACGGTATCGGGTCTTGCGCAGGGGCGTAAGATCGAGGGTAAGGTCGTCTATCTCGGCGGGCCTTTGACCTTTTTATCCTCTCTTCGCGAGGCATTTGACCGCACGCTGAAAACCAAGGGCGTCTTTCCCGATATGTCACTGTATTTCGTGGCACTCGGGGCGGCATATCTCGCCGATGAAAAACAGCCCGTCTCCCTTTTGGCGCTTGAGAAGGCGGCAAGAGAACACAAAGCGGCGGGCGACTATATCGGATGTGAGCCGCTCTTTCAAAGCACCGAAGACTACGAAGCCTTCAGGCGCCGTCACACAAGGGAAGAGAAGACTGCCGAACTGAGCGCATCAAAGCGCGCGTATCTCGGCATTGATTCCGGCTCGACGACGATCAAGGCGGTTCTGACGAACGAAGATGGTGAGATCGTCTTCTCACGCTATCATACCAACAGCGGCAATCCCATTCCTGCCGTCAGGGCGTTTCTTTCCGAGGTATACGAACGCTATCCCGATGTGAAGATCGTTGCCGCCGCCTCCACAGGCTATGGCGAGGAGATCGTCAAGAGCGCCTTTCACCTCGATTACGGTGTGGTGGAGACCGTCGCGCATTTTACCGCCGCCAAGGCATTTGAGCCTATGGTCGATTTTATTATTGATATCGGCGGTCAGGACATCAAATGCTTTGAGATCAAAAACGGTGTGATCGATAATATTTTTCTGAACGAAGCCTGTTCCTCGGGTTGCGGCTCGTTTCTTGAGACCTTTGCCGCCGCTCTCGGCTATACGGCTGAGGAATTCAGTCAACTCGCGCTCTTTGCCGACAAGCCCGTTGACCTTGGCTCCCGCTGTACGGTCTTTATGAATTCCTCGGTCAAGCAGGCGCAAAAGGATGGGGCATCGGTCGAAAACATCGCGGCGGGGCTTTCGATCAGCGTGGTCAAAAACGCGCTGTACAAGGTCATCCGCAAGGCTGAGGGCAAGCCCCTCGGTCATCACGTTGTGGTGCAGGGCGGTACGTTCCTGAATGACGCCGTGCTTCGTGCCTTTGAAATGGAGATCGGCGAGGAGGTCCTGCGGCCTTCGGTATCGGGTAAGATGGGCGCTTTGGGTGCCGCCCTTTACGCCAAGGCATCTGCCGAGCGGGAGAAGAAGACGAAAAGCACCATTCTTGATCGGGAGGCGCTTTCCTGTTTCACGCATGACGTGAAGGCGATCACCTGCAAGGGCTGTACCAATCGCTGCAAGCTGACGGTGAACACTTTTGGGGACGGCAAGCGATATATCGGGGGCAATCAGTGTGAAAAGCCCACCGAACAGCGTGTGGTCAAAGAGACCTTCAGCGGCTATGACGATAAACGGGAGATGCTTTCGGCTTACGGCCCCCGCGAAGGTGTCAGGGAAACGGTTGGCATTCCCGTGGTACTTGGAATGTTTGAGCTTTTGCCCTTCTGGCATACGCTCTTTCGCACGCTCGGTTTCGGCATACAGCTGTCTCCGCCCTCGAGCCGCAAGCTCTATCTCAAGGGGCAGAGCAGTATTCCCTCGGATACGGTCTGTTATCCCGCCAAGCTCGTTCACGGACACATCGAGGCGCTGATCGAGGCGGGGGTAAAGACGGTGTTTTATCCCTCGCTGACCTATAATATGAACGAGGGGCTTTCGGACAATCATTATAACTGCCCCGTCGTTGCCTACTATCCCCGTGTGATCGCCCATAATATGTCCCTCAAGGGAGCAAGACTCATCAGCGACGATTTCGGGATCCACCGTCCCAAGGAGTTTACCAAGCACTTTCATGAGATGCTGGAAAGGGAATTCGGGCATTTCAGCCGAAAAGAAGTCAAGGCGGCGGTCGAGACGGCATATACCGAATATTACCGCTATATGGCATGCCTTCGCACGCGGGGAGACGAGCTGCTTACCGTCGCGAGAGAGAGAAAGCTTCCCGTGATCGTGCTTGCGGGCAGACCCTACCATCTCGACCGTGAGATCAATCACGGCATTGATACCTTTATCCGTGACCGTGGCATCGTGGTGATCCCGGAGGATATGCTCGGACACCATTTTGAGCGCATGCCCCTTGCCGTTCTCAATCAGTGGACCTATCATGCAAGACTGTATGGGGCTGCACGGTTTGTGGCAGATACACGGGATCTTGATATCAATTTCGTTCAGCTCGTTTCCTTCGGATGCGGGGTGGATGCCATTACGACCGATGAGGTGCGCCGCATTTTGGAGAGCGCGGGCAAGATCTATACCCAGATCAAGATCGACGAGATCACGGGACTCGGCGCTGTGAAGATCCGTCTTCGCAGTCTGTTTGCTACCCTCGGACAAAAGGAGGAGAACTGATGGAAGAGATCCGTAGAATAGAATTCACCGAAGACATGCGAAAGACCTACAAGATCCTCTTGCCGAACATGCTGAATCTGCATTTCGAGATCCTGCAGGGAGCGATGCGCGGTCTTGGGTATAATGTGGAGCTTCTGACGACCGACGGCAGGGATATTGTGGACGAAGGTCTGAAATACGTACATAACGACACCTGCTATCCCGCGCTTCTGGTGATCGGGCAGTTTATCGCGGCACTGAAGAGCGGAAAATACGATCCCGACCGCACCGCGCTGATGCTGACGCAGACGGGCGGCGGCTGCCGTGCCTCCAATTACATCCACCTATTGCGAAAGGCACTGGCGAAGGCGGGCTTTTCTCAGGTGCCCGTGATCTCTCTGAATCCCACGGGTCTTGAAAAGAACGAGGGCTTCCGAATTGATCTTAAGTTTATTTTTCTCGCGATGGCGGGGGTCATTTACGGCGATACCCTGACGGCATTTGTGAATCAGGCAAGACCTTATGAAACCGAAAAGGGTGCGGCTGACGGACTTTGCCGCAAATGGGTCGACTATCTTGCGGAGCGCCTGAAGCAGGGCAAGGACTCTTCGTTTTTCGCGATACGGAAGAACCTTTCCCTGATGGCAAAGGATTTTGACTCACTTTCGCTTCACAAGGAACCAAAAGTGAAGGTCGGTATCGTCGGGGAGATCTATGTCAAATATTCCCCCCTTGCGAACAATCATCTGGAGGACTTTCTTCACGGCGAGGGCTGTGAGGTGAACGTCCCCGGGCTTCTCGGCTTTATTCAGTATATTTTTGATAACAACATCGAGGATATCCGTCTTTACGGCGGCAAAAGGATCGCAAAGCTTGTGAATCTTTTCCTGCGCCGTTTCTTGGAGGAATATGAAGGCATGATGCGGCACGCCCTTGAAAAGAGCGGACGGTATCGGGCACCCCTTTCCCATAAGGCTGTGAGACGGTGGGGTGAAGAGACGATCGGACTTGGCTGTAAAATGGGTGAGGGCTGGCTTCTCACCGCTGAAATGGCGGCGCTTTGCGAGGAGGGGTATCACAACATTATCTGTGTTCAGCCCTTCGGATGCCTGCCCAATCACATCGTGGGCAAGGGGATGACACGCTCGATCCGTGAGCGGTTTCCGAATGCCAATATCGTTGCCATTGATTACGATCCGGGCGCTACACGTGTCAACCAAGAGAATCGCGTTAAGCTGATGCTTTCGGTGGCAAGGGAAGAGCTTGACGCATCTTCTGAGGAGATTTGTGAAAAGGAGCAGAAGATACCCTCGACGGTGGGATAAAAAATAAAAAAATTTTTGAAAACCCCTTGACAAGAGGGGTTTTCTCTGTTATAATCAATTCAAGAATAATTCCTAAATTGAGGACGAGAATATGAAGTATTTAACCCAACAGTGTAAGCTGATTCTCGCCATCATTCAAGAATTCGGACATATGACGGCGGAGGAGGTCTACCGTGAGGCGGTCAAGGCAATGCCCAAGATCGCGCTCGGTACCGTCTATCGCAATCTGAACGAAATGGCACAGGATGGCAGAATCCGCAAGATCCGTGTTCCCGACGGACCTGACCGTTTTGATAAAACCGTTTCGCCCCACGAGCACATGATCTGCCCCAAATGCGGCGGCGTTCTCGATCTTGAGGTCAAGGGCTTGACGGAATGCCTGAAAGAGGCGGTTGGCTCGGACGATTTTCAGTATGACCTGTCGGTGAATGCTTGCTGTGCGAAATGCCGTGCGGCTCAACAGTAACTATTATTATTTTTTTATTACAAAAGGAGAACGAATTATGGAACTCAAAGGCTCTAAGACAGAACAGAATCTCGCTACCGCATTTGCAGGTGAATCTCAGGCGAGAAACAAGTACACCTATTTTGCAAGCGTTGCCAAGAAGGAAGGCTACGAACAGATCGCCGCTATCTTCCTCCAGACCGCAAACAACGAAATGGAACACGCAAAGTTGTGGTTCAAGCATCTTCAGGGCATCGGCACCACCGCTGAAAACCTGAAGGCTGCCGCTGAAGGCGAAAATTATGAATGGACCGATATGTACGATACCTTCGCTAAGGAAGCTGAAGAAGAAGGCTTCAAGCAGATCGCATATCAGTTCAGAGCCGTTGCCGCTATCGAAAAGACGCACGAGGAAAGATATCGCGCACTTCTTAACAACGTAGATATGCAGGCTGTTTTTGAAAAGGCTGAAGAGACCATGTGGGAATGCCGCAACTGCGGTCACCTCGTTATGGGCAAGAAGGCTCCCGTTATTTGCCCTGTCTGCGCTCATCCCCAGAGCTACTTCGAAGTCAGAAAAGAAAACTATTAAGATTTCACATAACAAAAAGCCCGACCGCACGGTCGGGCTTTTTGTTGTCAGGTGGCTGCTTTTTTGTCGGCTTTTTTCTTCAGACGCCGATATCGGCGGAGTTTTCGTGACAGTGCAAGTTTTTTGAAACAAGACACTTTGGTCTCGCGGTAAAGGTTAAGGAGCTTTTCCGTGGCGACGGTCATACAGTCAAGAGCCAAAAGAGATGTGTTTTCGGAGTAGAGCTTTTGGGCGAAAGAAAAGAACTCTTCCGCAATAGGCAGGGGTGAAGTATCGGTGTCGGGTGCTAATTCCAAAAGCCTTACATAGGCGTCGGTAATGATTTTGACGTTTTCCTCTTTTTTGCCTTTTTCAAATATCCGTTTTTGCGCCTCTAATCTTTTTCGGCAATAGGTAAAGGCAATAGCGAAGCGTTGGTTCTCATATGCAAGCCCTTCTATGTTCCAATAGTCAAAATAGAGGTCTTGATTCCGCTCTTCATCGTCATACTCATCGAAAAAAGCCTGATGCGCACGGTTGGCATCCATATACAAACGAAGCGCGGTGTCAATATTTCCAAGATACTTTGCCTCGGCGGCTTGCAGCTGCAATAAGAGGTGAGGATGCTTGGCAAGTTCTTTGAGATACATTTTATTGTTGGAGGATAAATAGTTCGGATAAGAGGTTGGCTTTTCCCCGCTGTTTTTCCATGCTTTAAGATAATGTAGATCAGCGATTAGTTTTAACAGATGACCGCTCAACGGCTTAATGAAGCTCCGGATGCTAAAGAATTCAAAAGCAAGAAAATAATCGCCGAAGGCTTCGGCAAGTTTCTCTAGTTTTTCGTAGCTTTCCTTGAGCGCTTTTCGTGCTTCGAAAGACTCTGTTTCGCGGATCAATGCCTCGCGAATCATGAGTGCTTCGCGATAGTATTGGTGAGCAGATGACAGTTCTTTCTCATGAAAAGCAAGATCGCCTAAATTTTCATAGCAATCGGCAAGATAGTATCGGAATTCAAGGGTAGGTAACGTTTCGCAAAAGCGGTTAGCAATGGTTAACGCTTCACGAAAATGGTACGTGGCGTTTTCGGTCTGATCTTGTGCTTGCGCCAAATGACCCATACGGCAATGAGAGAAAAAGAGTGTACGGCGAGCTTGAATCGTATTGTTTTCTTGGATAAGCATCAACGCTATGGTATGGGAATCGTTTGCCCACTCGGTTGCATTTGTGAAATCGGATTCTCGAAGATAAAGATCGGCTAAGGCTCCCGTTACAGCTGATAGTTTATACTGTGTTTCCGTGTCATCGGAATGAATCAAAATACTTTCCAATAACCCACTTGCGGCTAAGTAGTATCTTTCAACTTCGCTGAAGACGTTTTGGGTATCCAGTTCACAATTGAAATATTTTTTGTGAACACGCGAGAATTCGCGATTGATATTTTCGTAAGACAGCACATTACCCAGTTGATACCAAGAAACAGCAAGACAGTATGACGATTCAGGCGTTTCTTCTTTTGTATGGATGGAGACGGCGATCAATTCAGCGTCCAAATACACTTCATAGGCTCCCGCGCCGTTATCTGCAGCAGTCTCAAGCTCGCCTTGATGAATCAGGCTATTCCATAAATCGAAACTTGCTTCAATAGTGTCATTGGCTTTAAGGATAGTCTCGCGGATCTTGCGCGAATGGTGGTAATACTGCATCGCTTGGTTCAGATTTTCAACACTTTTTTCTACTTGCCCCATGCCGTCGTAACAGCGTGCCTGATAAGAGAGAGAAAGGTTGTCGTTGAGTCGTTCGGAAATCGACAGCGTGGTGTCAAGTGCCGTTTGATAGGCGGTGCGGGCATTGTCGTAGTGGTATGAATTAAAATAAAAATCCCCGAGAGTCAGTAATGAGGCAAGATAGAGCAGGGCGTTTTCCTCGGTATCGGTTGTCTCGAATTGTTTACGGTAAACCTCGACGAGCTTTTCCTGCCACTTGATGGCTTTTTCGAGGTCACGCTCCACGCCTTCGCCCGTCTTATACATAGTGACGAGCTTTTCAATCGCTTCGGGGAGGTCATGTTCGGCGGCGAAGGTGATGAGTGAGAGTGCGCGCTCGGGGTTCTTTTCAACGTCGATGCCTGAAAGGTACGCAAGACCGATAAAGAAATTGTGTCGGGGATCGGTATCGTTTTTACGAAGGACGATGCTGTCAAGGGCATTGATGAGGGCATTGGCAAGAGTTTGGGAATGACGCGCATCGATCTTTTCGGGGATGTCGGCATAGTGGTTTTCAAGCGCCGCTCTGTCGGTCGGAACAAGCTCGGCGGCAAGGATCTCCTTGCCCGCGTTCTTTGCCATCGGATATTCGGTGGTCATAACGTAGTTGGGGTTTTCCAGAAGGTTGGGGGTGATGGCAAGGGCGAAGAGTTTGCTTTTCATCAAGGCGTCGGCAATGGTATTATTGAAGTTTTCGCCGGGGATGAGGAATTCATCGTACCAGATGGCGACGTCTCGGCAGAAATCGTTTTCGTGGATGAGGCGCATCAGCTCCTGCGCATAGGCGCGGTCTTTCTTGCGGTAAGAGAGGAAGATGTAGGCGTCAAAAGCATTGCGGATCTCTTCGGCAAGCTCGTCTCCGACGAGGATCGAGGTGAGGAAATTTTTGAACTTTTCCTCGTAGGAGATGGCGGTATCGTCGCGGGCGCTCTTATCGAGAAACTGAACATTACCGCAGACCTTGTTGAAATCGTCAACAAGCCCCGGTTCCTGCATCAAGGGGAGAACGGGGATGTGGTTTTGTTGGGAGAAGGGAAATTCAATATCGCGCGCGGCGGAGGGGGTGGTGAGGAATTTCGTGGTGATGGGGATGACGATTAGGTTCATCTCTGAAAGGTCGCGGAGATGCGCTTCCTCGTTTTCGATGGGTTGGGTGTGATAAAAAACGGCGCAGTTGACCTCGGTGAGGATCTCATCGGATATCGTGTCAAAGTATTTGAAATCGTCGGGATGGCAGGCAAAATAGACCTTGGGCTTACCTTGGGGCGAAGAATCATTACGTGTTTTGCAGAAAAGTGCCATAACTGCCTCCAATCGTATTCTTATGGTTAGTATAGCATATTGCCACAAATGTGTCAAGAATTTTTGGTGAAACTGAAGAAAAACAAAAGAGTTTTTGGCGATTACTTGACAAATTGGGTAGAGTAGGGTATAATATGAACAATTGGGCATTCCCGTGACTGCGGTCTTCGGGAGATGTTATTTGTAACGATGAGAAGCTTTCGGAGGATCTTACAATGAACTTTTCAAACGATAGAATGTTTCCTGCTTTTCCCTATGACGGCGGTGTTCTGGACGCGGTCGAATCGCCTTCAATGACACGCGATGAATTGGTGGCGTTTTCTTCCCTTCAGGGAATCGTCAACCGCACGTCGGTGCGCATTTTACTGCTTGACATGATGTGCGATCAGGGTGGTGACACCTGGCCTCGCACGATGGGGCTATCCTACCGCCGCACCTATTATTACACCGTGATGCAGAAGTACGCCCATGAGGCATCGGGCGTTGTTTTGTACAGCGAGGCACACTCGAAGCATTATATCAATCTTGCCTGTTCGGCGGCATCGACCATGAACGCCATCCCGATGACCCGTCCGGTCTATGATGCTCTGCGGGATCATGGCGTTACGCTTCCCGTTCTTGAGGATCTTTCGGGTCTTACCATGACCGAGCCGCGCGAGATCTATACCTATCTGTACGATCATTACTGGCAGAAGAATACCCACCGCATCATCGTGTCGCAGAATCCCGATGAGCTCTTTCACATCCGCGATCTGATCGCGGCTGCGGGCTGTGCCGTGGTCTTTCTTGAAAATCGCCGCGAGGATGACAGAAACGTGTACCGCCGCTTCCTTGCCGATATGACTCCCGGTCAGTCGGTGGCGATCGGTTGGTATACCGAGGAGCGTTCCGGCATTACCGCCACCACCGAATACGGTCTTTCCACCGTTCCCGGCGACCTTTACTGCAATTTCACCGTTTACGCGCAGGATAAACCCATCCGTCTTCGTCCCGAAGGCGAGGTAAAGCCCGTGGAAAACAAGATGTACGTCTCTCTCTTTGTGTCGGACGGTGACAATATTCAGTATATTCAGCGCTATATGCGTAAGTATTGGCAGGCGCAGGAAAAGAGCCGCGGCAAGGCGTGTATCAACTGGACGATCTCGCCCGCGCTTTCGGAGGTCTCTCCCGATATGCTCAATTATTATTACGATCATTCCACTGACAAGGACTGCTTTGTTTCAGGACCCTCGGGCTTCGGTTACGCCATGCCCGTCAACACCCTGCAGGAAGAGATCGATGCGAAAAACTACGTCAGAAATGACGAGGATTTTGCCGAATACGTCAAGCTGTCCAACCGTTATTTCGAAAAATCGGGTCTTCGCGCCGTGACGGTCTGGGATAACATGACCGAGAATCAAAGACGGATCTACGCCGAGAACGCGCCCTATTTGTACGGCATTACGGTACAGCTCTTCACCGACGATCGCGAGAGCATTTCCTCGATTGAGAAAAACGGCATGCCGATCAAACAGCTGACGCCCTGCTACTCGACGACGGTCGAGCATCTTTCGAAGGTTTTGCACCGTGAATATCACGCCTGGGATCAGAAATCCCCGAAATTTGTGGCGGCGCAGTATTCGGTCTGGGGCGAGCTGACACCCGACCGTGTGGCAGAGCTTGAAAAAACGCTTAAGGAGTTAAGCTCCGACAAGATCGAATTTGTCCGTGCCGACAGCTTTTTCCAAATGATGAGAAATCAGTAAGATCGGTCCGCGCGTTTTGTGAAAGACGTGCGGATCGTCTTGTTTTTCGGGATTTTTTTATGTACTTTGATAAATATCATCAAAGTTTGAAAAAACTATTGAAAAGCCGCGGATTTTATGGTAGTATAAACTGTATCTTTATGAATAAACCGCATAGTTTCTATGCACAAGGAGGCATTCTTGACTCACGAACAGCTGATGGCTTTGAAAGAAAAAGCCAAGAAAAACCGACTTCTTTCCCTGGAAGGGATCTTTTCCGCTAAGAGCGGTCATCCCGGCGGCAGCCTTTCGATCGCCGAGATCGTCACTTATCTCTATTTTGCCGAGATGAATGTTTCGGCAGACGAACCGGGCAAGCCTGACCGTGACCGTTTCGTTCTTTCAAAGGGTCATGCCGCTCCCGCACTGTACGCGGCTCTTTGTCAGAAGGGCTTTTTCCCCGAAGAGGAGATGAAGACGCTTCGCCGCGTCGGTTCGATCCTTCAAGGTCATCCCGCATCTCTGAAGACTCCCGGTGTCGATATGTCGACAGGCTCTCTCGGTCAGGGTCTCTCCACCGCTTGCGGCATGGCGATTGCTGCCAAGGGGGCGTATAACGTATACTGCATCGTCGGTGACGGTGAGCTTCAGGAAGGTCAGATCTGGGAGGCTGTGATGCTTGCCAACCACTATAAGCTGTCGAATCTCTACGTTTTCGTGGACTTCAACAAGGTGCAGCTTTCGGCAGCAACGGACGAGATCTCGAGAACGCTTGATATTGCGAAGAAATTCGAGGCATTCGGTTGGCACACCGCCGAGATCGACGGTCATAATTTCGAAGAGATCGAGTCTGCACTGATGAACGCCAAGGCAAACGAAGGTCCGACGGCGATCATTTGCCATACCGTCAAGGGTAAGGGTGTTTCCTTCATGGAAGGCAGTCCCAAGTGGCACGGCAATGCGCCCAATGCCGAGCAGTATGCCGCCGCCTGCAAAGAAATTGAAGAGAACTGAGGGGGAGAATACGATGGCTGATATCGCAACCAGAGAAGCCTACGGCCGCGCGCTCGTCGAGCTTGGCAAAAAGCATGATTTTTACGTTTTGTCCGCCGACCTTGCCGATTCCGTTAAGGTAGAATATTTCAAAAAAGAATTTCCCGAACGCTATATTGAATGCGGCATTGCCGAAGCCAATATGATCGGTGTTGCGGCAGGTATTGCCTCCACGGGTACGCCCGCCGTTGCCTCGTCCTATGCGATGTTTACCGCGGGCAGAGGCTATGAGCAGATCCGTAACTCGATCGCTTACCCCAATCTGCACGTTGTGATCGGCGCTTCCCATGCGGGTGTGTCGGTCGGTGAAGACGGCGCCTCTCACCAGTGCTGTGAGGACATCGCGCTGATGCGTGTCGTTCCCAATATGACCGTGATCTCGCCCTGTGACGCGATCGAAGCGGCACTTGCAACTGAGGCGGCTCTTCTTGAGGTCAAGGGTCCCGTTTACCTGCGTCTTGCCCGCCCCAATACCCCTGCTGTCAACGGTGAGGGCTATAAGTTCGAGCTTGGCAAGGGCGTTGTGCTTGCCGATGGCAAGGATGTGACCATTGTCGCGACCGGTATCATGGTCGCCAAGGCACTGAAGGCAAGAGAGCTTCTGAAGGCAAAGGGCATTGACGCCGCCGTGATCAACATTCACACCATCAAGCCCCTTGACAGAGAGCTGATCGGCAAGTATGCCAAGAAGACCGCTAACATCGTTACCGTAGAAGAGCATTCTGTGATCGGCGGTCTCGGTTCCGCCGTTGCGGAGGCAATTACCGAAACCTATCCCTGCAAGCTGACGAGAGTCGGTATCAACGACACCTTCGGTCTTTCGGGTTCGTCCGATGCTGTTCTTGAATACTTCGGTCTTACGCCTGAAGGTATTGCCGAAAAGGTCGAGGCAGCTCTTTCGTAACGCCTGCCGCGTCTCTTTTTTCAAACGGATCTATCATAAACAAGGCTGTTGCACGCGAACGTGCAACAGCCTTGTTTTTATGATGTGCCTTTATGCGGCAAGCAATGCTTTTTTGGCTTTGTGCTTCTTACGAAGAACGCTGACGATTTCAGGAAGGTAGATGATTGAAAGATACAGGGCGATGATGGGAAGAGCCAGAAGCAGATAAAAGTATTCGTGAGGAACGATCTTCCAAAGCAGTTCCAAAAAAGGAACGACAGGCTTCTGAGAGTACATGTAGTTTAAAAAAATGGGATTTCCCGCGTAATCGACGATGTGGTTGATGGCAACGTAGCGATTGAGAAGCTCGTTGATGAAATGGACGGCGGTGTAGATCACAAAGGTTAGTCCGATGGTAGTGGGAATGGCGTGGTAATCCTTTTTCCAAAGCTTCAATTTGAACATGAGAACCGGAATGCCTGCCTCGAACACGTGTGGGAAGAAATAGAAGGCGAAGGTGTCGGAGAGAAGCTCATAGCCTGCTTGTTGGGTATTCATGACAAGGGCAAACACTGCGCCGAGCAGCCAGAGAAGAAGCAGATTGGAGAGCGCGCGGCTCTTGATGAGAATAGCGAGAGGTAAAAGCATCGCGGTGATCGAGCACATGTGGAAGGGAAGATATTCGATCGGCGAATCCCATTTGAGGAGATTAAAAACAATAGCGGCGATTCCGCTGAGAGAAAGCAAGAATAAGGTGATACGTTGGACTTTTTCCGTTTTATTTTTCAGAATAAAATAAATGCCGATCATCATGCCGACTGCCGCGAGAAGGCTGATGAGATGAACGGCCCCAAAGGAACCCCAAAGCATAATTGACTGCCTTTCTTTTTTATAATTTTGGTCAAACATCCGATATTATAGCAGAATTTACAAAAAAGTCAATAGGCTTTTGGGAGAATTAACGAAAAAAACGTGATTTTTTATAAAAATTTAGAATTTTTTTGTAGCAAAAAAACAACCGTCTAAGCGAATCTCAGACGGTTGTTTTGCTTGATTTACTTTACGATGTAACCGACCGTGCCGGCAAAAGCAGCAGCGGCATTGGCTTCGTCGGTGTCGATATGCATAGCGAGAGCGAAGGTGGGAGATACGCGAACGACGGTGTCTCCGAATACAGTGCTTCTGCCATTGGTATCAACCTTGACCGAAACGATCTCCTTATCCGCAACACCGAAGGTCTCGGCATCAGCGGGGGTCATGTGAATGTGGCGCTTGGCAACGATCACACCCTCGGTGAGAACGACTGATGCGCCGTTCTGGGGATTGACGAGGGTCACGCCGGGAGAACCTGCGGTATCGCCGCTTTCACGGACGGGAGCGGTTACGCCGAGGGTTCTCGCATCGGTATAGGATACCTCGACCTGGCTTGCCTTGCGGGCGGGACCGAGGATCGAAACACCGGGGATGGTCTTCTTGGGACCTACAACGTCAAGTCTTTCGGCGCATGCGAACTGACCGGGCTGAGAAAGGTCTTTTTTGTTGGTGAGGGTGTAGCCCTCGCCGAAGAGAATGTCAATGTGCTCCTGCGACAGATGAATGTGACGCGCGGAGGTTTCAACGATAAAAGTTTCCATGTTTTGACTCCTTTTGTTTTTGGTATTCGGTCAAAAACTGACCATACTATCTTTGTGTCTTTATACAGTATAGCATATATTTTCGATAAAGTAAACAAGAACGGAGAACTTTTTTTATGAAAAAAGTCGATTTTTTTGGCGAGGCGGCGGCAAGCGAAGAGAAATTTTGCCAAAAAACGCGTGGGAAGATCCGCTCTCTGACGGTGATTGGACAGATTGAGGGACATTCTGCGCTGTCGGAGGGACAGAAGGTGACGAAGTACGAGGAGGTATTGCCCTCGCTGGTAGCATTTGAGGAAGACGAGACGGTATCGGGACTTCTCGTTTTACTCAATACCGTCGGGGGCGACGTGGAGGCGGGGCTTTGCATGGCGGAAATGATCGCCTCTCTCAGAAAACCGACGGTCTCCCTGGTGCTTGGGGGCGGTCATTCGATTGGTGTTCCCCTTGCCGTCAGTGCAAGACGGTCCTTTATTGTGCCGAGCGCTACTCTGACGCTTCATCCCGTCCGTATCAACGGAACGGTGATCGGGGCAGAGCAGACCTATCAGTATCTCGAGGGCGTGCAAAACCGCATCAACCGATTTATTCTTTCGCATTCCGCCATTTCGAAAGACAGACTGCGGGAATTGATGACGGCACCCGATCAGCTTTCGACCGATATCGGCACGGTGCTTGACGGCTATGAGGCGGTTTCGGAGGGTCTGATCGGTGCCATCGGAGGTGTTCGGGAAGCTATGGACACGCTCTATGCCATGGTGGAGGGGATCTGACTGCTTTTTCTATCGTTTTTTAACTTTTTTTGCGGCTTTTTATTGACATAATAGCAGAAATCCGTTATAATATATAAATAAATTATTATAGTATAATGGGAATAGTATCATCAGAAGGAGGTACGTATGGATCTGTTTGCCGCTCTGGAAAAATTGCGAAAGGAAATTTTAGTCTGTTCCTTTGCCGCGCTCATTCTCTTTACGCTAGGTCTTGTCGCTCTGCTCGTTCCTCTTTCTCAGGGAATCCGCATAACACTTGCCGCGATACTCTTCGCGCTCTTTCTTGTGATGCTTCCCGTCATCCGTCTTCGCATATCACGGTATATGCGGCTCTATGCCCGTAACATGCAGCGTGAGATCCTGGAGGCGGAGTTTGAGAATGTGACCTACAAGCCCGACGATGGGATCGCGCGGTCTCTGATCGAGGATACCGACATGATCATGATGGGGAACGAATATCGTGCCTCGGAATTCCGAACGGGACGGTATCGGGGGATCGACTGCGTGATGTCCGACGTTGCGCTGAGAAGCCGTGTGAAGAAAAACGGAAAAGATTTCCGTGTGACCTATTTTGACGGCGGCTGGATGGTCTTCACCTTTGACAAAAGCTTTCGGGAAAGTCTTCAGGTCAAGGAAAAGTCCTTCCTGAACGCCCAGAAGCCTCGCGGCGAGCATCCCGATCTCAACCGCACGTATACCGAAAGTGAGGCGCTCGGGCGCTTCTTCAAGGTCTACGCTGTCGGCAAAAAAGAGGCGGAGAGCTTCCTGACACCTGCTCTGGAGCAGGCGATCCTCAGGCTGAATTATGACTTGCCCGGGGATCTCATGTTTTATTTTCACCGTAACCGCTTACATATAGCCCGACACGGCACAAGGACACGGTATGAGCCTAAAGTTTTCGGAAGACTCGACCGACAGGAGATCGAACGGATCCTTCTGTCTGACATCCGCACGGTACAGCGGTTTTTGGATGCGCTTCTTGACGAGACGTCTTTGTTTGAGGGGTCTTGATTCGGGAAGTGCCCGATCAGGATCTGACAAAACAACACAGAAAGGCGCTTTTAAGCGATCGTGAATACACTATGGAACGGTTAACCGAAATTCTCAATTACATCAAAGAGATGGATATTCTCGACATTCTCGATATCGGTCTCGTCGCATTCATTTTGTATGCGCTGTATAAATTTATCCGTGAACGCCGTGCGACCAAGCTGGCGGTCGGTGTAATTATCTTATTCGCTCTGAATCTGTTCAGCGATTTTCTGAATCTCACCGTGATGCAGTTCATTTTGCAGAACGTTCTGCAGGTCGGTATGATCGCGCTTGTGATCGTCTTTCAGCCCGAGCTTCGCTCGGCTCTTGAAAAGGTGGGCAGCGAGCCGATCCGTTCCTTCAGAAACCTGGCGGACTCCAAGGCGTCCTATGCCGAATACAACGACGCCATTTCGAATATCTGCGATGCCGCCTGCAATATGGCGCTCGACAGAACGGGCGTGCTTATCGTTATTGAGCGAACGACCGATCTCACCCCCTATGCCGAAAGCGGCACCGAGCTTGATGCCAAGGTGAACAGCTATCTGCTCAAGAACATTTTCTTTAACAAAGCGCCGATGCACGACGGTGCAGTGATCCTCAGGGACAGCAGAGTGCGTGCGGCGGGTTGCTTTTTACCGCTGTCGACCAATCCCGATATCGTAAAGGATCTCGGCACAAGACACCGTGCGGCGATCGGGCTTTCCGAGGTAAGCGATGCCGTGGTGATCGTGGTCAGCGAGGAGACCGGCGTGATCTCGGTGGCGCAGGAGGGCAAACTTCGTCGGGGTTATGACCATATTTCACTCAGCAAGGCACTTCGTGATGTGATGCTGGCACAAAATCCCGAAAACACCAAAAATCCTGTTAAGGCGTTTTTCAGCCGTATCGCCGGTCAGTTTAACAAAAAACACGATGAGAAAGGAGAGGGCGAGCAATGAGCGAAGATATGAAGAATAAGAACTTTGAATCCGATTGGCTGGAAAAGAATTCCTCTTCCGAAGGAGAAACGAAATCTCCGCAAAAGAGCCGTAAGGATCGCCGTCTTGACAATATCGCCAAGGTTCTGACCGTTGTCTTTGCCTTTTTCATCTGGCTTTACGTCTTTTCCACCAACGATGCTACCAAGCACGTGGAGGAGACCTTTGATGTTATCCCCGTTCAGGTCATGGGTGCCGAGGAAATGACCGCAAACGGTCTTGCTGTCCTCGACATGACCTATTACAACACCAACGTAACGCTGAGAGGTACGAAAGCCTCTCTTTCAGATGTTACCTATGACAATCTCTGGGCATACGTCGATCTCTCTGACGTCACCGAGCCGGGAGTGTACGAAAAGACCGTCAAATACAATCTGCCTTCGGGCGTGGCGCTTGCCGAATCAATGACGAAGGAAGTGATCGAAGTCACCGTCGATACCGTGGCTTCCAAATCTTTTAAAGTCGACAGCTCGAAGCTGTATTTTGAAAACTGGAGTATCGCCAGCGGATGCGAGATCAATTTTGACGCCGTTACCATGAACGTGGACTCGGTGAAGATAGAAGCTCCCACCATGCTGCTCGGTGAGATCACCGATCTCCGCATCAGATTGATCGACCATTTCACTATGACCTCAAGCACCAATCTCTCTGCTGTGGTAGAGGCGCTGAACGCAAGCGGTGAGGTAATTTCTGACCGCAATCTGAAGATCACCGCCACCAAAAACGGTGTGGTTCGTTCGGCTGTGAGTGTAACGCTTCCCCTTGTCATGAAAAAGACCGTTCCGCTGACACTGACTGAGGTGAACGGTGTGATCGGGGGAGAGCAGATCACCTTATCGCATACTGCCGTGACCATCAAGGGTGAGCCGATGAGCATTCAGGCGATCCGCTCGCTCTCGCTCGGCACGTTTGATATCAGAAGCATCGTCATGGACGAAGTAACCAAGAGCTTCAACGTGACGCTTTCTGCCTTGCCGATCGGTGTGACGGAGCTTATCACGGCTGACGGTGAGAGCATCAAGGACGGCAAGCTGACCGTAACGGCGACGCTGAAGCTTGGTTCTTCTGTTACCGTGACGGTACCGAAAACCTATTTTAAGGTCGTGGGCGGCGATGCCGAAGTACGTGAGGAATCTCTTGCTCTGACACTGACTGCCATCAGTGACAACGCGTATTTATATTATCTTGAGACTGCGATCTCCCAGGGACGCGAGGGGATCACGCTCATTGTGAACGTAGCGGATCTTGATCTTTCCCGAGAGAACAAGGCACCTGTGACGGTGCTGTTCTCCTCCGACTTTGACTCCCGTATCGTGGAGCGTTTCGCAAACGGTGTCCCCTATACCGTGACGGTAAGCGGAGGATCGGATCGCTGATGCAAGTGACGGTATTACTGCAAAATATCAAGATCCCGCTTCAGAAACGCGAAAGAGCGCTTTGCGACAAAGCAGCCCTCGGGACGGCAAGAAAAAAGCTTACCCTTGAGGGGCTGACACCACTTTCTCTGACGGTCGCGAAGCGTTCGGTGGATGCCAGAAAGCGGGATGCCATTGCGTATCTTTACTCGGTAGCCGCCCGTCTGGAGGCGCTTCCCGGGGAAGCGGTACTGAAACGCCTGTCTGCAGTTCCTTTAGCGGACGGCGAGTTTCGGGTAACGGTGGGCAGCGAAAAGCTTTCTTCCCGCCCCGTTGTGGTGGGATTCGGACCTTGCGGTATGTTTGGTGCTTTGGTGCTTGCCGAATACGGCTATCGTCCGCTCGTTCTTGAGCGCGGCGCGGGGATCGATGAGAGAAGCCGTGACGTTTTTCGCTTTCATACCGAGGGAATTCTGAATACCGCCTCCAACATTCAGTTTGGTGCGGGCGGTGCGGGTACGTTTTCGGACGGCAAGCTGGTGACGAGAAAGAACGATCCTCTTTGCCAGTACGTGCTGAAGCGTCTGGTGGAATTCGGAGCGGACGCCGATATTACCGTCAATGCCAAGCCCCATATCGGTACCGACGTTCTCAAAAACGTGGTAAAGCGCATCGAGGAGAGAATCGTTTCTCTCGGAGGCGAGATCCGTTATCACAGCCGTGTGGATGCCATTCGGGAAGCCGTGGACGGTGTCATTCTGACGGTGGAGGGCGATACCCTTCATGCGGGAGCGGTGATCCTTGCCATCGGTCATTCGGCACGCGATACCTACCGTCATCTTTACGAAAGCGGTCACGCGCTTCAGCCCAAGGCGTTTTCGGTGGGCGTTCGTATTGAGCATCTTGCCGAGGATATCGATCGGGCGATGTACGGAAAAGACGCGATCTATCTGCCCCATGCCGAATATACGCTTTCTTACCGCGAGGGTGAGCGGGGGGTTTATTCCTTCTGCATGTGTCCGGGCGGTGAGGTCGTTGCCGCCGCCAGCGAAGAAAACGCGGTGGTGACCAATGGTATGAGCTACAGCCGTCGTGACGGAAAAAATTCCAACGCCGCCCTTTGTGTGTCGGTCCTGCCCGAGGATTACGGCAGTGATCCGATGGCGGCGATCGACTATCAGCGAAAATTGGAGGCGACGGCGTTTGCATCAGCTCTCAAGGCGGGCGGCAAGCCCTACGATGCCCCGATGATGACGGTCGGCGATCTCTTACGGGAGGGATCGGGCGAAATGCCCGGGCGCATTGCTCCGACCTATCGCGGCGGTGCGTGTGTCCCTTGTGATCTTACGGCAATCCTGCCTTCATACGTAAGCAGACTTCTGAAAACGGGTATTTGTGCCTTCGCGGGGCATATCCGTGGTTTTGATACCCCCGATGCCGTTCTGACCGGGGTGGAAACGAGAACCTCAGCTCCTCTTCGCATTCTGAGAGGGGAGAGCGGAGAATCGCCGTCGGTAAAGAGGCTCTATCCCTGCGGTGAGGGTGCGGGCTATGCGGGGGGCATTACCTCGGCAGCCCTTGACGGACTCAGGACGGCAGGCAAGATCATGGAACGGTTTTCTCCCTTGACGAAAGCCGATCATTGACAGAAAGTGACAGTAACATGAACAGTAAATGGATCTTAAAAAGTGAGTATACCACCTCCTCGGAGGAGGTGACAGCCCTTGCCGAAGCGCTCGGGATCTCGCGTGTGACAGCGCTTCTTCTCTGTCAGCGCGGCTATACCGATGAGGAATCGGCACGGCGCTTTATGGCGGCGAAGGACGGCGTTTTTCACTCGCCCTTTCTGATCCCCGATATGGACAAAGCGGTCGCGCGCATCGAAAGGGCGATCGCCTCGGGGGAAAAGACGGTGATCTATGGCGACTATGACGTCGACGGCGTCACGTCGGTGAGCGTGCTTTCTCTGTATCTGAAGGAACGCGGTCTTACCGTCGGCTACTATATTCCCGACAGAAGCGGTGAGGGATACGGCATCAACAATGCTGCCATTGATAAATTTCACACCGAGGGCGTCAGTCTGATGCTGACGGTCGACACCGGTGTCACTGCCATTGAGGAGGTCGCTTATGCCGCCTCGCTCGGGATCGATACCGTTGTGACCGACCACCATGAATGCCAGGAGTTTCTGCCCGATGCCGTGGCGGTGGTCAATCCCCGCCGTTCGGACAGCGGCTATCCCTTCAAGGAGCTTGCCGGTGTGGGCGTGGTCTTCAAGCTGTTAACAGCGCTTGAAACCAAGCGGGCGAAGGATGAAAACGAAGCGAGGGCAAATATCGAAGCCCTATGCCGCAACTATATCGACCTTGTGGCAATGGGTACCGTTGCCGACGTAATGCCCCTGATTGACGAAAACCGACTTCTTGTCAGCCGCGGACTTGAGGTGATGAATACCCGTCCCCGTATGGGTCTTACGGCGCTTCTCTCTGCCGCTTCGGGCGGCGAGAAAAAGCCTGCCGCCATCACCGCGACCACGATCAGCTTCACGGTCGCTCCCAGGATCAACGCGGCGGGCAGGATCGATTCCGCCGAACGGGCAGTCGCGCTTTTTCTCTCGGATTCTCCCACCGTGACGACCGAGACGGCATACGCGCTCTGCGAGATCAACCGTGCCCGTCAGGCGGAGGAAAACCGCATCATGGAAGAGGCGGAAGCCAAGATCAAGGCGGGCGACTATCAGAATGATGATATCATCGTGCTTGCCGACGATTGTTGGCATCACGGCGTGATCGGGATCGTGGCATCCCGTATTACCGAAAAATATTCGCTTCCCTCGATCCTCATCTCCTTTGACGGCGATATCGGAAAGGGAAGCGGCAGAAGTGTGAAGGGCATCAATCTTGTGGAGGCGCTGACCGACTCGAAGGAATATCTCGTCAAGTTCGGCGGTCACGAGCTTGCAGCGGGTCTTTCAGTCGAGCGTGATAAGATCGAAGCCTTCAGACAGAATATCAACCGCTACGTCAGGATGCACCGTGACGCGGCTGAGGGCGCGGCGGGGATCGACGTGGACTGCGAGATCACGGGTCATGATGTTACGCTTGAGGCGGCTGAGGAGCTTTCCTTACTGGAGCCTTACGGCATTGCCAATCCCTCGCCTGTCTTCATGATGCGCGGCGTTCGTCTGCGCGGTATTCTGCCTCTGGGCGAGAAGCATGCCAAGCTGCTTTTGGAACACGACGGCGTACAGCTTGCGGCACTCCGCTTCGGCAGAAGCCGTGAAATGCTGGAATATTACGGCGGTGACACCGTCGATCTCTTGTTCTCGATCAGTGTCAATGAATTCCGCGGTGTCCGTTCGGCGCAGATGATCGTCAAGGACATTCGTCTGTCGGAGGGGGCTTTCGTGATCGATCCCGATGCCCGTAATCGCTTTGATGAGCTGATGGCGGGAGGTCTTTTTGACAAGGAAGAGGATATTCTCCCCACACGTGACGATATCGCCCCGGTCTATCTCTGGTTCAAGCGGCACTACGGCAATACCAAGGATGAAATGACCGGCATCCGTGAGCTTCTCACACAGTTCAGAGGCAATTCCCGTATCCACTACACGAAGCTGCGCGTGATCCTGAAGATCCTTGACGAGTGCGGCATCGTTGCGATCCGCTATGCGGGTGAGAACGGCGAGAATCTGCATTATACCGTCAATTACGTCAAAAATAAGGTGGACACCGAGCGTGCGCCCACCTATGTGAAGCTGAAACAGCAAATGAAAAAATAACGAATCCCGCACTGAGGTGATTTTTATGTATGCAGCGATTGCAAAATTGGTTATGACGCTTGACGACAATAACCGATCCTATGATATGAATAAGATCAAGCGCGCCTATAAGTACGCGTATCGCCTGCACGACGGGCAGTTCCGCATCAGCGGAGAGCCTTACATCATGCATCCGATCGCGGTTGCCGAGATCGTGGCATCCCTCGGGCTTGACACCGATTCGGTCTGTGCCGCCCTTCTTCACGATACCGTAGAGGACTGCGGCTCGAAGATCTCGCTTGAGATCATCGAAAAGGAATTCGGCAAGACCGTCGCGCAGCTGGTGGACGGTCTGACGAAGCTTGTACAGATCCCCTTCGATGACAAGGAAGAGGAGCATATGGAGAATCTGCGCAAGATGTTCCTCGCCATGGCGAAGGACGTCAGAGTCATCTTCATCAAGCTTTGCGACAGACTTCACAATATGCGTACCCTGATGGTGAAGACCGACAAGAAGCGTCGTCTGACCGCGCTTGAGACCATGCAGGTCTACGCGCCCCTTGCGCACCGACTCGGTATGCAGCGTATCAAACAGGAGCTTGAAAATCTCTCGCTCCGTTATCTTGACCCCATCGGCTACGAGGAGGTCAGCGATGACATCGAAAGTAAATACGGACAGAATATCGACTTTATCGCGCGTACCAAACGCATTCTGCTCGAAAAGCTCGGCGAAAACGGGCTGAGCTTCTCGATCGACGGCAGAGTCAAGAGCGTTTACAGTATCTACCGCAAGATGTTTTCGCAAAATAAGTCGTTTGACGAGATCTACGACTTTTATGCTTTTCGCATTATCACCGACGACGATATCGAATGCTATACCGTCCTCGGTATCATACACGATGCCTTCAAGTCGATGCCGGGACGCTTCAAGGATTACATTTCCACCCCGAAGCCCAATATGTATCAGTCGCTTCATACCACGGTGATCGGGCGGGACGGTATTCCCTTTGAAGTGCAGATCCGTACCAAGAAGATGCACCAGATCGCCGAATACGGTGTGGCGGCGCATTGGAAATACAAATCGGGCATCAAGGAATCGGACGAAAGCTTTGATGAAAAGCTTAAGTGGATCTCGAAGCTTATCGAGAGCGAAGAGGGAACACACGATTCCGAAGAATTCATGCGTGCGCTCAAGGTTGACATCGTTCAGGACGAGATCTTCGTCTTTACCCCGAAGGGCGACGTGATCACCCTGCCGCAGGGCGCGACTCTCATTGACTTTGCTTACGCCATTCACTCGGCGGTGGGCAACAAGATGGTGGGCGCCAAGATCAACGGCATGATCGCCCCGATCGACCGCATTCCCGAAAACGGCGACATCGTGCAGATCATTACCTCAGCTTCCTCGCGCGGACCTTCCCGCGACTGGCTGAAGATCGTCAAAACGGGTGAGGCGAGAGCCAAGATCCGCCAGTGGTTCAAAAAAGAAAAGCGCGCCGAAAACGTTCTCGTGGGCAAGGCGGAGATCGAAAGGGAATTCAAGAAATACAACCGTCCCTATACCCCCGCTCAGCGTGACGAGATCCTGCAGAACGTGACACACCGACTCGGCATTGCCTCGGTCGATGACCTTTACAATACCATCGGCTTCGGCGGTCTTACCGTAGCGAAGATCTCGGTCAAGCTGCGTGATGAATTCGACCGTGTGGTGGGCGTTGAGGAAGCACCCAAGGAAGAGCTGAAGGTCGAAAAGATCGTTACAAGACCGCATAAGAAAAATAAGGGCGGAGTCATCATCGACGGTGTGGACGGCTGTGAGGTCAAGTTTGCGCGTTGCTGTAATCCCTTGCCGGGAGACGAGATCGTGGGCTTTATCACCAAGGGCTTCGGTATCTCGATCCATAAATGCGACTGCCCGAACGTGATCGTGGCGGAAAACAATCCCGAGAACCGCGACAGATTCGTGTCTGCCGCCTGGGAGGAGAACGCGGGCAAGAATACCGCCGAGCATAACCTCTTTGAGGCGATCCTTCAGGTTTTTGCCGAGCAGGATATGATGCTCCTTGCCAATCTGACGATGGCGCTTGCCGACATGAAGGTCTCTCTCCATCAGATCAATACTCAGACCAAGCAGAACGGCATCATTGTGAATATGACGGTGGGCTGCCGCGACATCGACCATTTCAAGTCGATCATGTCACGTCTGCGCTCGATCGCACACGTCATTGACGTCAAGCGCGGCTACACCTGATCTCGACGGGACATAAGGGAATAGAAATGAAAAGGAATGATAACATATGAAAGCAGTGATCCAGCGGGTCAGCCATGCCAAGGTCACGGTTGACGGCGTTGTTACCGGAGAATGCGGCAAGGGTCTTGCGATCCTTCTCGGTGTTGCCGAGGGGGACAGCGAGCTTGATGCCGAGCTTCTCAGCACGAAGATCGCCAAGCTTCGCATCTTTACCGACGAAAATGACAAAATGAATCTCTCTCTTATCGACGTTGAAGGGGGTGCTGTGGTGGTGTCGCAGTTTACCCTGCTTGCCAACTATAAAAAAGGCAACCGCCCCGATTATCTGTCGGCGGCGGCACCCGCCGAGGCAGAGAGACTGTATGAATACTTTATCAAGAAGTTTGAGGAAGCGCTCGGCAAGACGGTGGGCAGAGGGGTATTCGGCGCGCATATGGCGTATGACATTCACAATGACGGCCCCGTGACCATCGTGATGGAAAGCGACGTTCTGAAGAAAAAATAAGACGTTCACGAAAAGGACAGCATATGAAACTGATTTTAGACACCGACGTCAATCTGAATTATATCCAATCGCTCTGCATGATCTTTTTTCCGGGCGCTAAATTCGCGCAGGATGAGGTCGTGACCGAGGAAACGCCCATCGTGACGGTCAAGTCCTTTCACGGTGAGGACGGCAGTATTACCGCCTCGGCGACGATTCAGATCGGCATGCAGTCGGCTTACGGAGAGTTTACACAGCCTCTCAAGAGCGGCATTGACGAAAAACGCGCAGGCAAGATCGCTGTGGGCAAGGCGGTATTCCGCGCGGGTGAGAAATTTTTCGGTCATACCCCGTCGTGGGGCATTATGACGGGCATCCGCCCCGCCAAGATCGCGAGAGAGCTTTACGATATTCATAACGGCAGTGAGTTTCACGTCAGAAAATCGCTCCGTCACGAATATTTTCTCAATCCCAAGAAAGCGGCGCTTCTCACCGATATCATCGTCAAGGAAAAGGAGATCCTGTCTTCCCTGAAGCCGAATTCCTGCAGTGTATATATTTCGATCCCCTTCTGCCCGACGAGATGTGCTTACTGCTCCTTTGTCAGCTACGCAACGAAGCGGCTTCACTCTCTGATCCCCGAATATCTCGAACGCTTACTGCTCGATCTGGACCGTGTGTTCCGACTGATCCGGGATAAGGGGCTTACCGTCACGACGGTCTATATCGGGGGCGGCACGCCCACGACCTTTGACGAAAGTCAGCTGGGGCTGATCTTTGATAAGATCGCCGAATACGTCGACGTGTCGACGCTTGAGGAGTTCACCTGTGAGGCGGGCAGACCCGATACCATCACCGAGGGCAAGATGAAGCTTCTCGTGGATGCGGGCGTTACCCGTGTGAGCATCAATCCCCAGACTCTGAATGACGAGGTTCTGACCCTCATCGGACGCCGTCATACCGGCGAGGATTTCTTCAAGGCGTATGACATCGCGCGTGCGGCGGGCATACGGTATATCAATACCGACCTCATCGCGGGATTGCCGGGAGATACCTTCCGCAGCTTTTCCAAAAGTGTGGATACCATTCTCAAAATGCGCCCCGACAATCTCACCATTCACACCTTCTGCATCAAAAAGAGCGCCGATATGGCGCTGAGCGGCGGTTTTTCCAATTATGCCATCACGAGCGGCGAGGCGCAGAAGAGTGTCGATTATTCGCAGGTGAAAGCCAAGCTTATGGGCTATGTACCCTATTATATCTACCGCCAGAAAAACACGGTCGGCAATCTTGAGAACGTGGGCTTTTCTCTGCCCGGGGCGGAGGGTATTTACAATGTTCTCATTATGGAAGAGATGCAACACATCTTCGCCGTGGGCGCGGGATCTGTGACCAAGCTCGTCTCCCGTGAGCATGCCAAGATCGAGCGCACCTTTATGCCGAAATATCCCTTTGAATATCTCAAAATGACCGATGAGGAATTCAAGACGCAGTATATCGACAAGATCGACCGTTTCTTCGATACCTACGTCTGAGTCCGTCGGTAAAGAAAGGAGTCCTTTATGGATCCCATTATTCCCGTATCGTATGCGTTTTCGTCATCCGACGAGATCCAGCGCTTCGTTCTTGACTGCGAAGCCAAGTTTTTCCGCTCGGTCGACACCTGTGCCGAGAAGATCCTTGAAAGCGGCGTTCGGTTCGTAACGCTCTCGGGACCTTCCTGCTCGGGTAAGACCACCGCCTCCGCAAGAATTCTTTCTGCCGTTTCGGCACGGGGCGTGCGGGTGAAGGTCATTTCGATCGACGATTTTTATTACAGCCGCGAGGTTCTGATCGAGCGTGCCCGTGAGGCGGGTAAGCCGGTCGACTTCGATTCTCCCACCACCATCGACGTCGGCATGCTTGCCGATGCCATCGGGGCACTGCGCCGCGGCGAGGTCGCAAGACTTCCGCATTACGATTTCAAGACCGGTACCTGCGACCGCATTGACGAATTTTTCCCCGATGAGGCAGATCTGTTTTTGTTCGAGGGCATTCAGGCGATCTATCCCAACGTGATCGCGCTTTTTGAAAACGAGCCGTATTTCTCGGTCTATATCCGTCCCTCCAGCTCGGTGGAGGCAGGGGGCGAGCTTTTCGAATCGCATGAGCTTCGTTTTGCAAGACGCCTGGTGCGTGATTACCGTTACCGCTCGGCATCCCCCGATCAGACCTTCCTTCTCTGGGAGGGTGTCAGAGCCAACGAGCGGGAGTATCTTGAGCCGTTTGAATACGGTGTCGACTATCGCATTGACTCCACGATGGCATATGAGCCTGCACTGATCCGTGACTTATATCTTGAATATCTTTCTTACGTCAAGGAAGATTCACCCTATTATGAAAAAGCAAGACGTCTGATGCGCGAATACGATCGCATCCCGTCAATTGCCACGGTGTATATTCCCGAGCATTCGATCTTTCGCGAATTTATCGGAAGCGAGGAGGAATCATCGCCGAAGACCGATCGGAGGACATCATGACAAAATATCTGTTTATCAATGCCAGACTTCTTGACAACCGCTTTGTCAACGTTGCCGTTGAGGGCGCTTTTGTGACCTATATCGGAGACGGACGCCCCGAGGCACAATTTGACCGCGTGATCGATTGCCGCGGCAATCTTCTGATGAGCGGCTTTTATAACACGCACTGCCATGCCGCGATGACCCTGTTCCGCGGGTACGGAGAGGATATGTCCCTTCGCGAATGGCTTGATACCCGCATTCTGCCCGCCGAGGACCGCCTTGACGATGACAAGGTCTATTACGGCTCCCTGCTTGCCATTGCCGAAATGCTCGCCTCGGGCATCGTATCCTTCTCGGATATGTATTTCTTCTGCCACAAGACCGCCGATGCCGTGCTTACCTCGGGCATCAAGGCGAATCTGTCGCGCTCGCTCGTCTCGTTTGGAGAGGGCGCGCGCATCAAGGGCGATACGCGCTTTCAGGAAAGCGTTGCGCTCTGCCGTGACTATCACGGCGCCGCCGACGGCAAGCTGCTTGTCGATATGTCCCTTCACGCCGAATACAGCAACGTAGAAAGCTATATCCGTGACGTATCGGAGTATACCGCCAAAGAAGGTCTTCGCATGCAGCTGCATCTCTCGGAGACCTTAAGCGAGCATGAGGGCTGTATTGAGCGTCGCGGCAAAACGCCTGCCCGTTTCTTTTACGATTGCGGCACGTTCCTGTCTCCCACCACCTGCGCGCACGGTGTCTATCTCAGTGATGACGATATGGATCTGCTTGCCTCTGTGGGCGCAACGGTATCGCATAATCCTTGCTCCAACCTGAAGCTTGGCAGCGGGGTCGCCCGTGTCAGCGAGATGATGAAGCGCGGTGTGAACGTCGGTCTCGGTACGGACGGCGCGGCATCGAACAATTCTCTTGACTTCTTCCGCGAGATGTATGTTGCGTCTCTCATTGCCAAGGGCTCTTCCTGTGATCCGACTGTCGGCAAGGCTGCGGATATTCTCACGATCGCCACGAAGAACGGCGCGCTCTCGCAGGGCAGAACCGATGCCGGTGAGCTTATGATCGGCAAACGCGCCGATCTTATCCTCGTTTCGCTTGAGGACGTGAATACGATGCCGACATATGATCCCACCTATACCGCCGTCTATGCGGCGAAGGCGTCAAACGTCAGAATGACTATGGTTGACGGACGCATTTTATACGAAAACGGCGAATATACTACCCTGGATATCGAAAAGATCAAGGACGGCTTCAAACAGGTTTGCGATTACTGAGCCGTTTGGCATTAGCCCTTCGGCGGAAGGGTGGTTTCGGGTGTCAGAAAAGGCAAAGGGAATTTTGACGGGAGCGATGCTCCTGACGGTATCGGGATTATTGGTAAAGCTTTTGGGCATGATCTACAAGCTTCCGCTTGCCAACATGCTTCTCGACGAGGGTATGGGGTATTTCAACACTGCGTATACGGTATTCACCCTTTTTTTCGTCCTGGCAGGCTCGGGGATCCCGACGGCGCTTTCGCTTCTTGTGGCAAAGGATCTTGCTTGCCAAGACAGAGCGCTTGCCGAAGCACGCTTTTACGCCATGCGGCGCTTTTCGTGGCTCATGGGAGGCGCTCTCTTTGGATTCCTTTTTCTGTTTTCCCTTCCGATCGCATGTCTTGTCGGCTCAAGGGGGGCGTTTTACTCGCTTTTGGCGATCTCCCCCGCCGTTTTATTCGTCACGCTGTCCGCTCCGATCCGCGGCTACGCGCAAGGGCAGGGCAATATGCTGCCCACGGCGATCTCCTCTTTGGTGGAGGCGATCTTCAAGCTTGTTTTGGGGCTTCTTTTCGTTGTCCTTGCCGAAAAGCTTTCGCTTTCCCTCCCCGTGAAGTCTGCGATGGCACTTCTGGGGCTGTCGGGTGCTGCGGCGCTGTCCTACGGATCACTTTGTCTTTTGACAAGAGGGTCTTTTCAAAAGAACGGGCGGTATGGCAAAGAGAAAGGTCCGCTCCTTAACGCAACACTCAAAGCGTCGCTTCCCGTGACGGCAAGCTCGGTCTGTCTTTCGTTGTCATCGGCGCTTGATCTGATCCTTCTCATGCGGATGCTTGAATCGATCGGCTATTCCGAAGCGCTTGCCAACGCGGCATGGGGCAATTATTCTGCTCTGGTGCTTCCGCTGTTTCACATGCCGCAGGTCGTTCTGACGCCGATCGCCTCGGCACTGCTTCCCAAACTGCGGGCGCTTACTGCCGAGCAAAATGAAAGGCAGGGGAGAAGCCTTACCGAAGGCGCACTGACGGTGACGGCTGTTCTTTCAGCAACGGCATCGCTCGGGCTTTCGCTGTTCTCTCGCGATATTCTCGCCCTTCTGTTTCACAACACCGACGCGGTGGCGCATGCCGCACCGCATCTTTCCTTACTTGCCGTGGCGGTTTTTCCCTTCGGGATCATGACGGTTGCGACGGCGGTTCTTCAGGCACACGGAAAGCTATGGCTTCCCGTGATCTCGCTCGGCGCGGGGGCAACGGTCAAGCTGCTCGCCACCTTGTTTTTGACCGGATCCCTTGGCGAGAGCGTGTCGGCATTCGGTACGCTGTTACTCTATACCGTAGCGGCGGCGATCGATCTTGCGGCGCTGTCGGGTCTGTTCCGACGCTCCCTTTTGATCAAGATCACACTGAAGCCCTTCTTAGTCGCCTTTTTGTCGGTCATGGCAGCCCTTTTCGTCCGTGCATTGGTCGGGGGCAGTCTTCCGGAGAGCATCAGAACGCTTGTCTCCATTACGGCGGCACTTGTGACTGCCGCACTCGGCTGTCTTCTGACGGGGGTTTTCGGTAAGGTCAGAGCGTGTGCCGATTAAAAAGAATTCAGATATTATAAAGAAAAGGATAATACAGTATGAATGAACAGGCAAAGATCTTAAAGGATAAATCCAGATATACGATCGACGATCTCGTGTCGATCATGGCGCTTCTTCGCGCCGAGGACGGCTGTCCCTGGGACCGCGAACAGACCCATGAGTCGATCCGCTCGAATTTTATTGAAGAAACGTATGAGGTCATCGAAGCCATCGACACCGCCGATTCCGCTCTTCTTCGCGAGGAGCTTGGCGACGTTCTGCTTCAGGTGGTCTTCCACGCGCGCATTTCCGAAGAGGCGGGCGAATTCACCTTTGAGGATGTCTGCGACGAGGTCGCGCGCAAGCTGGTGGTGCGCCATCCCCATATTTTCGCTGACGTAGAGGCGGATACCACCGATAAGGTTCTGACCAACTGGGATAAGATCAAGGCAGAGACCAAGCACCGCGACACCCTTGTCGATACCCTGAATTCGGTACCTCGCACCCTGCCTTCTCTGATGCGCGCCGCCAAGATCGCCAAGAAGGCGGCAAAGGCGGGCTACGGAAAGCCTCTTGATCATGTGGTGGGTGATCTGCTTCTTGACATCGCTACCCTTTGTAATGACAGCGGCATTGATCCCGAAAAAGCGCTTTACGATGCCTGTGACCGCCGCATTCTTGAGGTCGCGGCGAAGGAGGAAGACAGTGAGAATTGATAAGTATCTGAAGGTATCCCGTCTCATCAAGCGCCGCACAGTCGCCTCGGATGCCTGCGACGGCGAGCATATCGCGGTCAACGGCAAGGTCGTGAAGCCCTCGTATCAGGTCAAGATCGGCGACGAGATCGAGATCCGCTTCGGTCAGCGCACGCTGGTCGTACGGGTACTCAGCACGGTTGAACACGTTGGGAAGGCAGAGGCTTCCTCGATGTTTGAGGTCATTTCGCAGGGCTGACAAGTCATAAATCCGCTTTCTTCGGCATAGGATGGTCTATCCCGACAAGGAGGCAAGGTATGGCTGAAACAACACATTCCGGGCAGGGAAAGGAAGAACTCTGCCTTGTGGCACGAAAAAGACTCACGCTTGACGGTGTGATCGACATTCTGACGTTTGATACGGGGTATGCTCTCGTTTCGACCACGCTCGGCATTCTGACGGTCGAGGGTGAGGATCTGCGCCTTGAAAAGAGTGACGTATCTTCGGGCTGTCTTGTTCTGACGGGCAGAGTGGATGCCCTGGTGTATTCGGAAGAGCGCCCATCAAAGAAAAAAGGGCTGTTCGGAAGACACGCATGACGCTTTATCTTGAACAGAAGAAGCTTCTCCTTCTTCTTGTGTGGTGCTTTTTGCTCGGCGTTTTGTCCGGCTGTCTTTACGATCTTCTCCGTACTCTTCGACCGAGGACGCAAAGCTCCCCTCTCCTGATTCGTTTCGTCCGTCATTTTTGGGTTGGCATTTCGGATTTTCTCTTCTTTACGGCACTCGGTGTTGCCGATGCCATCGTATTTTTTGTTTATCACAGCGGCAGGGTGAGGATCTCGGCGTTTTTCATGAATGCGCTCGGCTTTCTTCTCTGGCGGCTGACACTTTCGGGGATCTGTTATCCCCTGTTTCAAAAAACGGTATCCTTGCTGACACTCCCTGTGCGGTGCTGTATCGGTATAGTGAAGAAATTGAGGATTGTGTATGAAAAAAAAGGTATTTTTTATTCTCATCGTGCTTGCCGTCGCGACGGTGGCGATTGTAACGCTGATCTCCACGCAGATCGCCCTCAGGGAAGAGGAAGAGAAGATGGCGGAGCTTCAGGCGATGCGCGACGCTCTTCTTGCCGAAAACGAAAGGCTCGAGCACGAGCTTTCTCTCGACGTCACCGATGAATATATCATTCGCATCATGCGAAAGCTCGGGTATTATTTTCCGGGGGAGAAGCACATTACCTTTACCCCGATGACCGAAGAGATCGAGAAAGAGGAAGAGACTGCGGAAACAGAATAAAGGTGCCGATATCGGTATCCTTTCCAAAAAGAAGGCTTTACGCCTTCTTTTTTTGTATAAAAAAGAAAAAACGAAAATATTTTTCGGTTTTATATTGTAAATAAGAAAATTTTGTGGTACAATAAACGATATCTTTTTTGAATGGAGGATATTATGAGGATCGTGATCAAGGTCGGAACGTCGACGCTGACGCATCCGACGGGATGTGTGAATATCAGGAGAATGTAATCGCTCTGCCGTGCGATCAGCGATATCATGAACAGCGGCGTTGAGGTCGTTCTGGTATCGTCGGGTGCGGTGGGCATGGGTGTCGGAAAGCTGCATCTGAAGGAACGCCCGAGGGCGCTTGATCTGAAGCAAGCCGCGGCGGCGGTGGGACAGTGCGAGCTGATGTACGTGTACGATCGCATGTTTTCGGGATATAACCGCACCGTTGCGCAGCTTCTTCTGACAGCGCCCGATCTTCACGAGCCATCCCGCAGTGAGAAGGTGAGCGCGACACTTGACTGTCTTCTTGCGCTATCGGTACTGCCCATTGTGAACGAAAACGATACGGTATCGACTGCCGAGATCGAATTCGGCGACAACGATACCCTTGCCGCCGAGGTTGCCTCGCACTGTCGGGCAGATCTTCTGGTGATCCTTTCGGATATTGAGGGTTTGTATACTGCCGATCCGAGGCGCGATCCCGCGGCAAAACTGATCGACCGTGTGTACACGGTGGATGAAGATCTCATGAAGCTTGCCGAGGGGGGCAAAACCGCGCTTTCGACGGGCGGTATGGTGACCAAGCTCCGCGCGGCAAAGATCGCGATGGCATCGGGCTGTGATATGGTCATTGCGGCAGGACAGAACCCGGAGATCTTATACGATATTCTCGACGGCAAGGCAGTCGGAACGAGGTTTTACGCCAAGAAGGGGGAAACGGTATGACATAAACGAAAGAACTTCTGAGGCGTGTCAAGGCGGCATCCCGTCTTGCGCGAGGGCTTACCGAGAAGCGTGTCAACGAAGCGCTTTCCCTGATGGCGGATGCGCTGGAAGATGATCGTGAGGCGATCCTTTCGGCAAATGCCGAGGATCTTGAAGAAGCAAAGGGGCTGTCCCCCGCGATGCTTGATCGTCTGATGCTGACGCCTGAGCGTATTTCGGACATGGCAAGGGGCATTCGCGCACTGATTCCGCTTGACGCTCCCTTCGGTCGGTGTATCGGGGAGTACTTGCGCCCGAACGGACTTGTGATCACCAAAATGACGGTACCGCTGGGGGCGGTGGGCATCATTTATGAAAGCCGACCGAACGTGACCTCGGATGCCGCCGCGCTCGCCGTCAAGAGCGGCAATGCCGTTCTGCTTCGCACGGGCAAGGAGGCATGGAAGTCGGCAAATGCCATCGTGACAGCACTTCGCCGCGCCTTGCGGACGGCAAATTGCCCCGAGGATCTGATCCTTCTCGTTGAAGACCGATCCCGCGCTTCGGCAGAGGAAATGATGAAGGCGAAGGGATATCTCGACCTTCTCATACCGCGAGGGGGCAAAGCGCTCATTCGTACCTGTGTTGAGCAAGCGACGGTGCCCTGCATCGAAACGGGGACGGGTATCTGCCATATTTACGTGGACAAAGCGGCAAGGACCGATATGGCGCTGTCCATTCTTGACAATGCCAAGACCTCCCGCCCCTCGGTCTGCAATGCTGCCGAGGTCCTTTTGGTGCATCGTGCGATTGCCGAGAGCTTTTTGCCCCTCGTTTGGAAGCGGCTGGTGGAGCAAAGACGGGAAAAAGGGCTTTCCCCCGTCAGCCTTCGCTGTGATGAGCGGGCAAGAGCGATCCTGCCCGACAGCGAGAGGGCGTCCGATACCGACTTTGACACCGAATTTCTTGATCTCATTCTTGCCGTCAGGGTCGTTGACTCGCTTGACGGGGCGCTGATGCATATTGGCGCGCATTCAACGGGACACAGTGAGGCGATCGTGACCGAGGATGAAAGCGCCGCGGAGCGCTTTCTTTCCACGGTAGATGCCGCGGCTGTTTATCACAATGCCTCGACCCGATTTACCGACGGCGGTGAATTCGGTCTTGGCTGTGAAATGGGGATCTCCACCCAAAAGCTTCATGCCCGCGGCCCCTTCGGACTCGAGGCACTTGTCAGCTATCAGTACCGCATCAAGGGAAGCGGTCAGATACGGTGAAAGAAAAGAGCTGATACCGATGAAAACCGTCGGTATCAGCTCTTTTTCGATTATGAAAGCATTTTATTCGGTAAAAGGCATTTCCGTCATGCGTAAGACGGTGGCGCCGTAGGGGATCATAGTGAGGGCTTCGGACTTGGAGAGGGCTTTATGGGAATCGGGAACGAGGGCGCATCTGCCGTCGGGCATCTGCCATGGGATCTCGGACAGTCCGACCGTCAGGGTGATGGGCGGCGCGTCGGGTGAAAAGGGGAGAGTATAGGGCTGATTTTTGATGAGGATCTTTTCGATGTCGCTTGAAGAAAAGCCGTACTGCCATTTGCCTGTGGGATAGTGGTAGTAATCGCAGTAAGGAAACTGTCCTTTGACGCCGTCCCGCTCGTATTCGCGTCTCTCACTGCGCCAAGGTATGGGAAGAGAAAAGAGAAGATTGCCGTACCACAGGGCATTCATTCCACGGGGTCGCTTTTCAAAACGAAGTATAGGCTCGAAGGTGAGCGTGAAGGTCGACTCGGTAAAGGTGGCATACGTATCAAAGAACTGCCCTGCCTCGGTCCTATGTCCATTGACAGAAGCATTTGTCACCTCGCTCGGCGTTCGGATCGAGAAGGTGAATGCCACGGGGCGCTCCGCGTGAATGCGGTAGACCGCACTGTTCCGAAAGGGATATTCGGTCTCGCAGGACAGCGTGACGGGAACACCGTCATAGGTCGTTCTGACGGTCATCGGCAGGGGGATCGCGGCGGCAAATCCGTCCTTTGTCCGCATAAATCCGTTCATGGCGAGCTTCGGAAAGCCCTGCCCCATATTGGCGGTACAGCATCCGTAGTGTGGTTCAAGCCCAAAAATATGCGCTTCCTCGTTGTTGGTGCGAAAGACACGGGTCTCGGTACGCGCGCACTGTACCTGATTGGTGAGCTGTACATACTGATGTGTCCACATGTCGGGAGAAAAGGCGGCGGGAAGGGTGTTGAATGCCTCTTTTTCGAGAGCATCGAGCCAGAAGGGATCGCCTGATACCGAAAAGAGCGTTTCAAAGGAATACATTGCTTCGACGACCGAGCAAAGCTCACTGCCCTGAATGGGGGAGTCGCCCGAGAGATTCTCGTCACCCGTGAAATGCCCCGTTGCCATACCGTGCTGCTCCCGTAAAAAGGCAAGAGCTTTTTTGGCAAAGCGGTCGGGATCTTCTCCTGTCAGACGGGAGGCAAGCGAGCGGCTCTTCAGCATCATGGCGATATTGACTACGTGCGAGATATAATCCCAGCTTTCGGTAAGGGAAAGGAGCATGCCTGAAGAAAAGACCTTCTCCCAGTCAAAGCCCTGTACGTCAAGCTTTTTCGCGAGCAGAAGTAGCCAGTCCTCGGGGCGTTTTTCGTATAGCCAGAAGATCGGGATGAGTCCCTCAAACCAACGTGCCGCCCCCCAATTGCGGAGGGTCGCGCCGTCTATATGGGCGGAAAACTGCTTAAGACAGCGATAGAGGGCTTCCTCGGCGCGCTTGTCACCCGTCGCCTCGCACCAGACGGCAAGCACCTTGCAAAGAAGCAGAGCTGCCCAGGTATCGTAATGATGGCGGTTCTCGGTCGGACAGAGCCAACCGTCCTCGCACTGACGGTCGAGAATGCCCTTGATATAAAAGGCGGCGCGGGATTTCAGCGCGTCATCGTCGAGAAGGTATGCCAGCGGAATAAAACCGTCGAGCCAGTAGGGCACCCGTTCCCAATCGTTGCGGCTGCCTCCGATCCACATGCTGTCGCGGATATCGGGCCAGACGGTATCAAGATGCCCCGCAAGAGAATCTGCCTGCAGGCGAAGCTGGGTTTTCAGCCATCCCTCGGGTGAGATATCGGCCGGGGAGAGGGGAGAATAGGAGAGCGGTCTTAACACTTTGTAAAAATCCTTTCGTAATGAATTGACATTGGGACGAAGGTGTGGTATAATACCGTAAAACAGATGGGTTTTGAAGAAAAACCTTCAAGACAGTACTTGCAAAAATCGAACGATGGAGGAAATATGTTCCTGTGCCGACAACCGCTTTGCGAATTTAAATACTTTGGCTTTCGCCAGTTTGAAAAGGGCGAAAAGCATATTACACGCACGTTTGGGGAAAGCGTGATCATCATGATGCTCGACGGAGTGCTTCGCTTCCGTGAGGACGGTGTTCCCGTAACGCTCACGGCGGGGGAATATTACATTCAGCGCGCGGGACTCTTTCAGGAGGGTCACCGCCCCTCGGATGAGCCGAAGTACTATTATCTTCATTTCAACGCTTCGTTTTCAAGCTCCGATGCCGACGGGCTTCCCATTCGGGGCAAGATCAACGAAAGCTCGCTTCGTGCGGTAGCGGAGGAATATGAGCGTCTCTACCGCTCGCATGAGGCAAACTTCTTTGCGCTGAACGCCCTGATGTACGAGCTTCTCGCCGGTCTTGAAAACCGTACCGTTCCCGAGAAAAAGCGTACCGTGATCGCCAAGGATATCAAGCGCTATCTGGCATCGGAATTCCGATCCCCGATCACGCTTTCGGATCTTGCGGAGCGCTATAATTACTCGGAGGATTATACCATCAAGATCTTCAAGCGTGAATACGGTACGACACCGTATCAGTATCTCATCAAAAAGCGCTTGCAGGAGGCGGAGCGACTGCTTCTCACCACTGTGATCTCGGTCGAGGAGATCTCACGGGCGGTGGGCTATAACGATTTTTCGACCTTCTACCGCGATTTCAAGAAGCGCTTCGGTATGTCACCGCGCGAGCTTCGTGAACGGGCGTTACCGTAGAAGATCAAGTACCGATTCCCTCGAGCGTGATGACCACGATCTCGGGGGAATTGTTGATCCGCGGGATCACGGAATGACTGCCAAGACCACGGCTGACGATGAGAGAGCTTTTGCCCTCGGTATAGAGTCCTGAGGTGTATTTCGGGAAAAGTCCCTGACCGGGGGCGAAGATCCCGCGCCCCGCGATACGCCATTGACCGCCGTGCGCATGTCCCGAAAGGGTAAGATCGATCGCGCGGTTTTTTATATAGGAAGGAAACCATTCGGGGTGATGGGCGATCAGAAGCTTGTAGCTGTCAAGCGAAGAAAACCGATCAAGAAAGGCGAGGTCGGGTGCGGGGGTCTTGTGAAAGGGTTTGGAATGCCCGAAGCCCGAGGAAAGACCGCCGATACGGATCTCTTCATAGGTCGAATCGTTATTGTCAAGAAAGGCGATCCCGAGCGAGGAGATCAGCTCAATATCACCGTCGGTGAATGCTTCATGATTACCCGTAGCGTAGTAGGTTGGCGCGATCGCCGCCGCTCCCGCCAACAGAGAGAGCATATGGGGTGCTTCCTGCAAGGAGCCGTCGACCATATCCCCCGCCATGATGATGAAATCGGGGGTAAGGGCGGATAACGTGCGGAGAAAACCGCGGGGCAGGGCGCTGTGCAGATCGGACAGCAATAGGAAATGGTAGGTCTTTTTCAGGGGTGTTTTCAGAGTCTCGTAGGTGATCTTCATCGCTGTGTTCTCTTTTCTGTGTGATACTATCATTATATCGTTTCGCAAGGAAAAAGTCAAGGCGGCAGGCGGAGTGTGGGCTGTCTTTTTCTGTTTTTTAATTTTTTCTTGAAAAACTCTTGACAACGGGGAAGCGCTGTGTTACAATACCCAAGTAAACGCATTGATGAAAGTTACGCTTGAAGCAGTTCCTTTTCAGAGAGCCGACGGTGGCTGTGAGTCGGTAAGGAGGTTTTATTGCGATCTCGCTTTCGGAGCGGAGTCCGTGAAAACAAGTAGTGGACTACGGCTTGCCCCGTTACCGTGGCATAGGGCTTATTGGAGCCTAACGAGAGTGGCCCTTTTCGGGCAATTCGGGTGGTACCGACGAATGTTTTCGTCCCCGAAGCGTGAGCTTCGGGGACTTTTATTTTGTATGAATTGAGGAAACGAGTTATGAAACAGATCAGAATTACCGACACCACATTTTCACAGGCAAAGAGCCTTACCTTCAAGGAAAAGCTGTTTT
>JAFVYN010000068.1 GCA_017508605.1 Clostridia bacterium | reverse complement strand
GTGTTCTGATGCGGTACGCTCTTTGAAAAAAAGAACGAGATAACAAGACTAATGTAATAAGGAGAAAATAAACATGAAAAACAAAGGCTTTATTTCGCTGACGGCATGCATGCTTGCTTTTTTGATGCTGTCTTTTCCCGTGATCGCTTTGGGTATGGACGAAAGTGCCTCTTCGGCATTCGTACCCGACACGAGCGGCGGATATTACGAAGAATTTACCGACCCCACGCCCTCAGATGATGATGTGATCGGCGGTGTGATCGGCGGCGGTCAGATCGAATTACAGGATTACACCGTGATCACGTCATCGGTTGTACCGGATGGTGTGTATGCACTTATGAACGTTGGAAATAATGGACTCTATATGGGTGTTCAGCAAAATATTTTAGAGCCTGGTGCATATGTTCAGCAATATGCGTTCGGATTTTCACCTGCCGACAATTTCACAAGAGCCGGGCTTTTTAAGATAGCACAGGTTGGTACAACAGGACGTTATACCATTCGGTTTATGTTGAATAACCTTGTAACGATTTATTTTGACGGAAGTAGTGTTAAAACTAAAACCATCCATTATGACGACACTCAAGTAGATCCCTCAGATACCTTTACAATTACTTACAGTACATCAGGCTACACGATTACACCGTATGGTCAAAGTTATTGTATCGCTTCGCGCAACACGACAGCGTCAGGTGCGGCAGGAGCACCGAGTTCATATCTGATAAAGAGTACACTATCTTCTTCAGGTAATCAAGCAAGATGGCAGTTGCAAAAATATATCAGCTCGGATAAATCAGGTGTAACGGTATCAGCGAGTAAAGGTGCCAGCAGTGTTAATTTTGCATCCAACGGAATAACGAAAGAAGATACATATACACTTTCTCTTTATCCTTGGTCAACCAGAATAAATGTTAATAACGCTACCGCTGAAATTCCAACAGCATTTGAAGGATGCGTCAGTTTAGAGCAAATAGCTTTTGCGAGTGAGGCAACCAATATCAAATATTCATTAACCGCAATCAAATCAGGACAGTTTCGGTTGTATTATTATCTGAAAACCGCAACGGATAGTAATAATGGAATATACTACGGAATCTATTATGTAACACCGCCTTTTGAAATGGGTACTTACTATATTCGTAATGGAGCAACTAATCTGCACGTTGATATTGAAGGACCATCAGTATCAGAGGGCGCAGCGATTCAGCAATGGACTTTTAGTACTGCTCTTCAAAAGCAATGGTCAATTGAATCAGCAGGTGGCATTTATTTTACCATAAAATCCAAGTATAGCAATCTATATATCGGTGTAGACTCTTCCGATACATCTCTTGTAAAACAATATTCTACAGTGAATGATTATACTAAGTGGTACTTCACTGAACGAGCGTGTGATCGGTATACATTACACTGTAAAGCACTTAATATTACGAAAGTTCTTGCAGCGCCTTCTGATACCAGTACATCGGGGGCTAATCTTACAATGGTTACCTACAGTAACGATGTGAGCTATCGCGATGAGTGGATATGTGCTATATATAAAGATCTATCAATGATGGCAGTAAAAATCGAATACGATAACAGCAGTTTTTTTCCAGATGTTGTTCAAGATATGAACTCTATAGGATATGATGAAATTTATCATAACTATTTTACGGTCAATAATGGGATGTTTGAGTACGAATTGCTTGAGCGAATGAGATATTCAAAAATAGCATTGGTAAACAGTCATGGATTACCTTATGCAATCCAAACAACCGGTGGTATGCTTGAAAAAAGCGAGTTGAATGCAATTGCAGATTCATGTCCGCTATATCTTTCTGATCTTATTATATATGGCGCATGTTTAACTGCGGCAGGAGGTGAAGATGAATTGAATTTGGTTGCTGCTACTGTAAATGCAGGAGCGCGAACGGTCATCGGGTTTCAAGATAGAGTTGATGTGACAGCTTGTAATATGTGGTGTGTAATGTTTTTTGAGTATTATAAACAATACTACAACAGTGAAAAAACATTAGAAGATATTTGCTTTATGGCAAGCGAATATGTGCGAATGAACAAAAATGATAAATATGAATATTATGATACGGATGGCACACTCGTCTCAATAGCGCATTTTGTCATTGCGGGCGAAAAAACATTTCCATAAGATGAACGCTATATATTAAGGAGAAGAATTTATGAAACGCGTTATTTTGGCAGTTATTTTATTAGTATTGCTTTTTACGTTACTCTGTTCGTGTAATGAAACGGTGACTACGTTGGAGTCTACGACGGCGTGTCCGACTGAGACACCTGTTACGACAAGCACTCCCGTAACAACGAAATCGTATGCACCGATTACCGTAATGGCACCCGAGGATGCCGAGATCTACGTTTCGTTGTGGGGAGAACCTGATCACGCGGGGGGCAGTATTCAGAAAGATCTCATAAGCAAGCTGTATACAGATCCTTCGGTTACTAAAAATATGGTGTATTCATGGCATAACACGACGTTTGAATTGGCGTATGAGTTTTCCGAATATCTCTACCACAAATACAGCATACAGGGTCTTGGTGTGTTGTCGCATATCAATTTTTATATTGAAACGGGAGCACTACGAAACCTTGCGTGTATTCCATACGACCGTGTTGGCGTTACGTATAGCGGCACTGAGACGGAAAATGAATTAAAGGAACTGTTTTGGTCATTGGTCGACCCCTCGTATGAAGCGTCGAATTTTAAGTTTCAGTTTAAGACAATCTATACCATTCAAACCGAAGACGGTACGGAGCATGGTTATAAAGAAGAATACTACAGTCCTGCAGAAAATGAAACGATTACCGAACGTGAAATACTGTACGTGCGGTATATTGACGGTATCAAAACTGAAGAACAAATTCGGTTGATTCTTGAAAAGGATAGTTTCACCTTGATTTTCTATAGAAACGAGAAAATGAAGGACGAATATTTCGCACAAATAACGAAACAAAAAGAGAGTATGGTTGAACGGGCGAAACAATATCTCGAAGCCAAATTCAGCCAAAACGCCACGGTCATTTCGTCGTCGGACGTGAACTGCTATTATGATTACGTCAATCAAGTGCCGTATCTTTGTGTAACGGTCAGCGTCAAGTACCGGGTCTCTGAAGATGATCCGCAAAGTAAGAGCTACCGTGACACCGTTCGCTGTACCTTGACTTGCTATCAGCCGCAGTATGAAAATCCGATAGAATAACATACTCTACACCCCAAGCGCCTTTTGACGCTTGGGGGATTTTGTGTCTGTCAGAGACTGTATTTTTTTGTTTTTTTATGAAAATTTCGCTTTTCTCTTGAAAAACAGGGGGCGGTATGCTATAATAATATGATACTATGGCATTCTATAGGTATCTTGTATCCCGAAGAGACGAGGAGCGATCAATGAAAGACAAAATTCTTGCCCCCGAGCTGATCGAGCGGCAATATGAGTATATGGCGCGTGTCAGAGAATGGAATCCCGATGGGCTGAAGGTACACGTTGTGACCTTCGGCTGTCAGCAAAACGAGGCTGACAGCGAGCGCATCACGGGTATGGCGGTGGAAATGGGCTATACCGTGACCGAATCGGTCGAGGATGCCGATCTCATTGTGATCAACACCTGCGCCGTCCGTGAACACGCCGAGCTGAAGGCGCTGTCGATCACGGGTAATTTCAAGCATCTGAAGAAAAAGAAAAAATCCCTGGTGATCGCCATGTGCGGCTGTATGGTCTCGCAGGAGCATCGCAAGGACCGTATCAAGCACAGCTATCCTTACGTGGATTTCGTGTTCGGCACGACCCGTCTGTATACCTTCCCCGAGATCTTGTTTGACTGTCTCATTACCCGTGAAAGACGGTTCTATCTGGATGCCGGAGATGAGGGCAATATTCCCGAGGGGCTTCCGGTTTACCGTGCCTCCCGTTTCAAGGCGTGGGTGTCGATCATGTACGGCTGCAACAATTTCTGCACCTACTGTGTTGTCCCTTACGTGAGAGGGCGTGAGAGAAGCCGCCGCAAGGAGGAGATCCTGAAGGAGATCGAAGCCCTTGCGAGAGATGGCTACCGCGAGATCACCCTGCTGGGGCAAAACGTGAACTCGTACGGCAAGGATCTTTATGAATGCTATGATTTTGCCGATCTGCTTTCGGACATTTGCAAGATCGAGGGCAACTATCAGTTGCGCTTTATGACGAGCCACCCGAAGGACGCTTCCTTCAAGCTCATTGACGTGATGGCAAGAGAGGATAAGATCGCGAAATTCTTCCATCTGCCCCTGCAATCCGGCTCGGACAGAGTGCTGACTGCCATGAACCGCCACTACACGCGCGAGCATTACCTTTCGCTCGTTCGCTATATGCGTGAGAAAATGCCCGAGATCTCGCTCTCGACTGACATCATCGTGGGCTTCCCCGGAGAGACCGAGGAGGAGTTTTGCGAGACACTGTCGATGCTTCGGGAGGTCAGATATGACAATATTTACTCCTTCCTTTACTCCAAGCGTGTGGGAACGCGTGCGGCAGTCATGGAGGATCAGATCCCCGATGACGTCAAGGCGGACCGCTTTGAGCGTCTTCTTGCCCTGCAAAACGAGGTCAATCTTTCCAAAAACCGTGAGTTTGTGGGAAAGACGCTTGAGATCTTGGTCGAAGGGGCATCGAAGACCGACAAAAGCCGTCTGACGGGGCGTTCGGAAAGCAACCGTCTGGTGCATTTTTCGGGCGATCCCTCGCTCATCGGCAAGAGTGTCACGGTGAAGATCACCGAGGCGGATCTTCACGCTCTCATCGGCGAGCTTGTCTGAGAGCAACCAATTTGTTTTTTTAAAATATGATATAAGAAAGTGAGAAACAACCCATGGAAATCAAAGAAATGGCAACCATGCTTGGCATGAGAATGAAGCAGGAAAACGAGGCACAGCGTTTTCTCAACGCGAGAGAGGCATTCAACGGCTCGGTAGAGCTGAGAACCGCCTTCAGCGAATACAACGTACAGAGAATGCTTCTTGAACAGGAAGCCAACAAGGAAGAGATCGACAACGAGCTTGTCAAGCGCATCGACGCAAGAGTCGACGAGCTGTTTGAGATCATCACCCACCACCCCATCTACGTTGAGCTTGAGGAAGCGCAGAACGCCCTCAACGAGGCGCTCAAGACGGTGATGGATACCATCACGGCGGCAATTACCGGCGAAGAGCCTTCGGGCTGTACGCACGACTGCTCGACCTGCGGCGGCTGTCACTGAGTGAACACTTGAATTTCATCGAAAGGACGTGGGAAGATGGCGTTATCCCCCATGATGCTACAGTATCTTGAAATCAAAAAGCGGCACGAGGATTCCATCCTCTTCTTCCGTCTCGGCGATTTTTACGAGATGTTTTTTGATGACGCGAGGATCGCGTCAAAGGAGCTGGAACTGACCCTGACGGGGCGGCAGTGCGGTGAAGAGGAGCGCGCGCCGATGTGCGGCGTGCCCTACCATTCGGCGGAAAGCTATATCGGACGGCTGGTGGACAAGGGCTATAAGGTCGTGATCTGCGAGCAGACCGAGGACCCCGCGCTTGCCAAGGGTATCGTCACCCGTGAGGTCGTGAGGATCGTCACCCCCGGTACACAGACAGACTCAAAACAGCTTCCCGCGGGGCAGAATAACTATCTCGTTTCGCTCGTCCTCAGCGAGGGCGAGACAGGGATGGCGCTCTGCGATGTTTCGACGGGTGACATCCGTATGACCCTTCTGCACGGCGGCGAGGCGGCACTTCTCAACGAGCTTTCGGTCTACTCTCCCAAGGAGATCATCATCAACTGCCCGCTTCCCGAGGGCAGTGAGGTGGAGGCGTTTGTCAGAAAAACGCTTGCCGCCTCGGTCAGCCTGATCGATCCCGACGTGTATGAGCATAAAGAGATCCGACGGAACGTGAAGGGTGCGCTTGCCCTTGAGCCTGACCAGATCAGCACCGAATTTACTTTGCAGCAAGCCCTTTCGGGACTTTGTCGCTATCTTACCGATACGCAGAAGACCGATCTTTCCTATCTGAAAGCGCCCGTGGTATACGAAAGCGGCGATTTTATGGAGATCGATCACAATTCCCGCCGCAACCTTGAGTTGACAGAAGCAATGCGCACGCGCGAGAAAAAGGGAACGCTTCTCTGGGTGCTGGACAAGACCAAGACCGCTCTCGGCGCGCGCCTTTTAAGAAAATGGCTGGAATTCCCCCTGAAAAATGCCAATCTCATCGTCAGACGTCAGACGGCTGTCGCGGAGCTTGTGAATGACTATCTGCTCCGTGAGGAGCTTGGCGAGGCACTGCGCCCGGTTCTTGATATCGAGCGCATCATGACCCGTGTGGTCTACGGCTCGGCGGGTGGCAAGGAGCTTCGCGCCTTTGCGACGGCGGCGTCGGTTCTGCCCAAGTTGAAGAGCTTACTGGCGAACGTCAGCTCCGAGGAGCTGAAGACGATCGCCGACGGACTTGATACCCTTGACGATCTGTATGAAGCGGTCGATAAGACCATCGTGGAGGATCCCCCCTTCTCGGTCAGAGAGGGTGGCTTTATTGCCAAGGGCGTAAATCCCGAGCTTGACGAGCTTCGCGCGCTGACCGAGGACTCCAAGAGTGTTCTTGAGGGAATCGAGCGCCGCGAGAAGGAAGCGACGGGCATCAAGAACATGAAGATCGGCTACAACCGTGTCTTCGGCTATTATATTGAGGTTTCAAAGTCGAATATCCCCGACGTTCCGCCAAGCTATATCCGAAAGCAGACGCTGACAAACGGCGAGCGCTATATCACGCCCGAGCTGAAGGAGCTGGAATCGAAGATCCTGTCGGCATCCGAGCGAAGCTGTGCCATTGAATATGAGATCTTCAAGCGCCTTACGGAGCTGTTATCCGACAATATCCGCCGTATACAGCATGCGGCTGAGGTGATCGCCACGGTGGACGTATACCGTTCGCTTGCCGAAGTGGCGGTCAGCCACAATTATGTGCAACCTGAGGTTGACATTTCCGACGTGATCGAGATCAAGGAAGGTCGCCATCCCGTGGTGGAGGCGTTTGCTCCCGAGGGCGGCTTTGTGCCGAACGATACCTATCTCGATACACGAAATAACCGTCTTGTGCTGCTGACAGGCCCCAACATGGCAGGTAAATCGACCTATATGCGACAGATCGCGCTGATCGCCGTTATGGCGCAGATCGGCTCGTTTGTACCCGCCAAGGATGCGCGGATCGGCATTGTCGACAAGCTCTTTACCCGTGTGGGCGCGTCTGACGATCTCGCGAGCGGTCAGTCGACCTTTATGCTGGAGATGAGCGAGGTCTCCTATATTCTCAAGAACGCTACCCCCAAGAGCCTCATCATTTACGATGAGATCGGCAGAGGCACGGCGACCTTTGACGGTATGTCGATCGCCCGCGCGGTAGCGGAATATACCGCAAGCAAAAAGATCGGCGCAAGAACGCTCTTCGCCACGCACTACCACGAGCTTTGCGAGCTTGAGGGAACGGTCGAGGGTGTTGTCAACTATTCGGTGATCGCTAAGAAAAAGGATCGCGGCATCGTGTTCTTGCGCAAGATCGTGAAGGGCGCTGCGGATGACAGCTACGGTATTGAGGTCGGACAGCTGGCGGGCTTGCCGCAGTCGGTGATCAAGCGCGCGAAAGAGGTGCTTGCTTCTCTTGAAAAAGCGCCCTCCGTTCCCCCGAAGCACAAGGTACAAAAGACCGAGCCTGATAATATGACCTTTGACGATTATATTCATGAGGAGGTCATACATAAACTGAAGATGACCGACGTTGAGTCCATGACGCCCCTGGAGGCGCTGGTGCTTCTGTCGGAGCTGAAAAAGATGATCCCTTAAGGAGGTTTTCTGATGGAACAGAAAAAAAGCTTTTCCACACGCGCCCTCACGGCGGTGGGTAAGGTGGCACTCTTTGCCGCGATGTTTCCCTATCAGGTCACACTGAACCGAAAGGAAGGCACGATGGGTGTCCGCTCGTTTTTGTTCGCGGTTTCCCTTCGCAAGAAGACCAATGAAGAGGGCAAAAAGTCGCTTGAAACCACGCTGAATTGCCCGGGTTTTGCGTTTCGTGAGGCCAAGAAGAGCTTTTCCAAGCGAAAAGCGGAAAAAGAAAAAACATAAAAAGCTCCTCCTGAAACACAGACACGTGTCTGAAGAGGATGATGACGAATAAGCCGATGGGCGCAGAATGACAAAAGGAAAGGCGGTGTCAGACAATGGGAAAGGTTCACGTTCTGGATTTTCAGGTGGCGAATCTGATCGCGGCAGGTGAGGTCGTGGAGCGTCCTGCATCCTGCGTGAAGGAGCTTCTTGAAAACGCCCTCGACGCGGGTGCGACCGAGATCACGGTTGAGATCAAGCGGGGCGGGGTTGCCTTTATCCGTGTGACTGACAACGGCTCGGGCATGACGGCGGAGGATCTGCCGGTTGCCATCAAGCGGCACGCCACGAGTAAGATCTCCTCTGCCGCCGATCTTGACGCCATTATGACGCTTGGCTTCCGCGGGGAAGCACTGGCGGCGATCGCTTCGGTATCGAAGCTTCGTATCATGACCAAAACTCACAAAGCGAATTTCGGCGCGCTTTTAGTGTCGGAATTCGGCAAGGTACAGGATATCACCGAGGTTGGCTGTGCCAACGGCACGACGGTCATTGTCGAGAATCTCTTTGCCAACGTGCCCGCAAGACGAAAGTTTTTAAAGCGGGATGCCTCGGAATCGATGGCGGTGTCGGGAATCGTCGAAAAAATTGCGATATCCCACCCCGAAATTGCCATCCGTCTGATCGTGGACGGCAATATGAAATTCGCAACACCCGGTGATAACCGTCTGATCTCGGCAGTCCGTGCCGCTCTCGGCAAGGAATTTGCCGAACGGCTCGTCAAGGTGCAGAATATGACCGAGGGCATCGAGGTCGTGGGCTATATCTCCCGTCCCGAGGCGGTCAAAAGCAACCGTTCGGGGCAGAATTTCTTCGTAAACGGCCGTTACGTGCGCTCAAAGACCGCCATGGCGGCTCTCGAGCAGGCGTTTGATTCCTACTGTGAGGTGGGAAAATTTCCCTTCTGCGTTTTGTTTATCAACATTCACCCGACGCTTGTGGATGTCAACGTACATCCCACCAAGCTTGAAGTCAAGTTTTCAAACGAACGCGCGGTCTTCGATGCGGTATACTGCGCGGTCAGAAATACGCTTTCCGATCCTGCCGTAACGGGTGAGCCTCTTCTGGAGCCTCGCCGTGTCACGCCGACCGAACGCGGACTGTACAATGCCTTCGTGCCGATTCCTGACCGACTTACTGATGCGGTGGATCGGACCGTTCCGAAGGAAAAGCTCCCCGATGAGGTGACGACTCTTGCCACCGCCCTCGGAAAACCCGAGGATGCGCCTTTGGTGTCGGGAGGACAAGCGCCTCCCCCTGCGGATGATGAACCCACCCTGCAAGAGCTTACGCCTCCCGTCACGGACTTTGGTGTCCGTTCCCCGAAAGCGCCCGTCTTGCCAACGGTAACACCGCCGACCGAAGAGCCGGGCGGTCACAAAAAGGTGACAAGCTTTATGGCATCTCTTGCCGAGGTTACGGCTTCGCCTGAGGATATACCTCCCGTCATTACCGAAGACCCCTCCAAAACGCAACCTCGAGTTGTCACTTCGATGGATACACCTGATAAAACGCAACCGAAAGTTGTCAATTCGGATGTTCCTCCCGTTATAACCGAGCCGATCAGTCAACTGTCGGGCGAAACTTCTTCAGAAAAAAACGAGAAGAACTACCGTGTGATCGGTGTGGCATTCCACGCCTATATCATGGTGGAGGTAGACGATACTACGCTGATCATCGACAAGCATGCGGCACATGAAAGGATCTTGTTTGAGACCATGAAGAGAAACCGTGAAAAGAGTCGCGGTATGCTTGCCTCTCAGATCCTTATGCTTCCGCTTGAAGTCCCCTTGACCGAAGAGGAGCTTGCCGCCATGGAGGACTATCGAAGCGACCTTGAAGCGATCGGTTTTACGTTGTTGGCTGAAGAGCATCACGCAAAGGTCACGGCAATCCCCGGCGGACTTTCGGAAGAGGAATCGGTCTCGCTTCTGACCGAGCTTTGCGAGGGACTCGCACTGGGAACGGCTTCGACCGAGGTCACACGCGCGATGTATTATGAAAAAGCACTGTATCAGGCATCCTGCAAGGCTGCCATGAAGGCGGGCATTATTGATAGCCCCGAAAATATAGAATGGCTGGTGTCGGAGGTCATGGAAAACCCCGAGATCCGCTACTGCCCGCACGGCAGACCCATCGCCTTTGAATTATCACGGCGCGATATGGAAAAATTTTTCAAAAGAACGTAATGAAAGACGAGAAAGGATACATCTGTGTTTAAAGTACTTAAAACCGAGGGCAAGGCGCGTCGCGGACATTTTGAAAGTGTTCACGGCACGGCGGAAACGCCCGTATTCATGGACGTCGGCACCTGTGCTGCCATCAAGGGAGGCGTTTCGACCGATGATCTTCGTAACATCGGCTGTCAGATCGAGCTGTCGAATACCTATCATCTTCACGTAAGACCGGGTGACGAGCTGATCCGTCGCCGCGGCGGTATTCACAAATTCATGAACTGGGACAAGCCCGTTCTCACCGACAGCGGCGGATTCCAGGTCTTCTCCCTTGCCAAGCTTCGCCGTATCAAGGAGGAGGGCGTGACCTTCCAGTCGCATATCGACGGCAAGCGTATCTTCATGGGTCCCGAAGAGAGCATGCGGATCCAGTCGAATCTCGGCTCGACCATCGCAATGGCGTTTGACGAATGCATCGAAAATCCCGCCGAATACGAATATACCAAAAAAAGCTGTGACAGAACCACGCGCTGGCTGGTGAGATGCAAGGCAGAAATGGAGCGTTTGAATTCGCTTCCCGACACCGTCAATCCCCATCAGATGCTGTTCGGCATCAATCAGGGCTCGACTTATGAGGATCTCCGTATCAAGCACATGCAGGAGATCGCGGCGCTTGATCTCGACGGCTATGCCATCGGCGGTCTCGCGGTCGGTGAGGCGGCTGAGGATATGTACCGCATCATCGATGCCGTAGAACCCTATATGCCTGTCGACAAGCCGAGATATCTCATGGGTGTCGGTACACCACAGAATATTTTGGAAGCAGTCAAGCGCGGTGTTGACTTCTTTGACTGCGTGATGCCCTCGCGCAACGCCCGTCACGGCAATCTCTTTACCTGGGGCGGCAAGATCAATATCATCAACGAAAAATATGCCGAGGATGACAGAGCGGTCGATCCGAACTGCCAGTGTCCTTGCTGCAAGAGTTATTCCCGCGCGTATCTGAGACATCTTTTCAAGGCACATGAGGAACTTGGCATGCGCCTTGCGGTACTGCACAACCTGTATTTCTACAATGAATTCATGCAGGGCATCCGCGACGCGCTCGACGAGGGAAGATTTGAGGAATTTTTCAACACCTATGTTGACGTTGTCGATCAGAGAAGACAGGATTAACACAAAAAACACTCTTTTTCAAAAGAAAAGGAGTGTTTTTTGTATTTTTTTGATAGGTGTCTTGACATATGAGGTGTGGGGTGCTACAATGGTAGCAGTTGCGTGTTTACGCTTCAATTCATACGTTCAAAGAGGAGAAAACGATGAAAAACAGATCTCTCAAGGTTGTGATCGTAGCGATTGCGATCCTTACCCTTGTTTCGGTGATCGGTCTGACGGCATTTGCCGCTCCCGAGGTCATTGAAACGAAGGAGCTTACCGTAGAAAACGGTACATTTGATTTTTACACCCAGACCAGAACCAATGCGTCCGATGAAACCAAGACCGACTACCGTATTGTTGCGGTCATGAATGAGGAATGGCTGATCGACATTGCGTACGCTGAAGTGGAGATCACCTTCTCGGGTGAAAACGGCACCAAGATCCTCAAGGCAGTTCCTCAGACGGTTTACAATCAGGTATATGCCGATACCGAAGAGGGCAGAACGATGTACACCGCATCCGAAGGCAATATCCTTCTCGGTTGGGTCGTTACCGGCGTTCCGAGCGGCTACACCGTTACCTCGGCTACCGTTGACGTTTCGGCTGATATTACGGTGGAAGACGCGCTTTCCATCGCCGATCGCATCGAAGAAACAACCGAAGAAGCGTATACCGTCAGCGGTACCGTTACCGCTGTTGACGGCAATACCGTGACCCTTGAAGAAAACGGCGCTGTGATTACCGTAACCGTTGTGACCGACAGCAAGATCTACGTTGGTAACACCGTGACCGTGACCGGCAACATTGCCAAGGAAGGCATGATCAACGCGACTCTCGACGCGCTTTGCTATTACACCGTAACCGTGGAAGAGAGCGCAAACGGTACCGTTACCCTTTCGAAGAACGAAAACCTCGTTCCCGGCGATACCCTTACCGTTACCGCTGTGGCTGCTGAGGGCTTCAAGCTCGTCGCCATCAAGGTAAACGGCGAAGCAGTCGAGGCTGTTGACGGCGTTTACACCCTCACCGTGAACGAAAACATCACCGTCAGCGCGGAATTCGAAGAGGATGCGCCTGCGATCTCCACCCTTGCAACCTTTGAGTTCGGTGCAAACGGTGCGGCAACTCACAAAGACGGTAATGATCTCGGCGCATCTAAGTCTTATTCTGCAAATGGTTATACGCTGGCTCTGACCGGTATGTCGAAGGTATTCGGTCCCGCGTATGATTCTACGGGCAAATCTTGTTTGAAGCTTGGTACCGGTAAGGTTGTCGGTTCTTTCACTTTTACTGTTCCTGCTGATGTTACCACCGTGGTGATCAACGTTGCTCAGTATAAGACGAATACAACCAATATCACTATTAACGGTACTC
>JAFVYN010000067.1 GCA_017508605.1 Clostridia bacterium | reverse complement strand
GTGGTTCTCGGCTTGTTGGTGTAGATACGGGGAATGATGAAGATCTGATCCTTGACCTTTTCCTGTACCTTGGCAAGGCGGCTGATATAGTCGATCACGCTGTCCTCGTTATCAGCCGAGCAGGGGCCGATGATGAGAACAATACGGTCGTCCTTGCCGCTCAGGATATTTTTCAGCTCGACGGCGCGAGTGTCGACGATCTTTGCCATTTCGCCCGTCAGAGGATACATTTCCTTGACCTCCATGGGGATGGCAAGCTTTCTTTCAAAATTCATATTCATGACAAGATTCCTCTTTTCTTTTGATGTTTATACTGCGAAGTCGAAAACAAGGCTTCGTTTCATTATTTGGTTTTGTTTTGGATATCGAACATGGCGCGGCGGGAGGTGGAAAGCCTCATTTTTTCGCGCATGGCGTCGGTATCGCCGCTTTCGAGAATGGCGCGAAGAGAATGAAATTCCTCTTCGAAAATGTCCATCTGGCGGAGCAGGGCATCCCGATTGAGATGGAAAAGCTCGCTCCACATTTTATCGTTGATGCGGGCGATCCTGGTGAGATCCCGAAAAGAGTCACCGGTATAGTCCACAAGGTGGGTGCTGTCATTACAGGTCATCAGGCTGATGGCGATGACGTGGGTGAGCTGAGAGACGAAGGCGATCATATCGTCATGCTCCTCGGGAGAGAGGGTGGAGATCCGTGAGAAGCCAAGCACCGCGCCGAGCAGCTTGCAGAGATCGACCGTTTCGGGACGGTTTTTTTCGGTTGGGACGACGATATAGTTGGCATTGTGGAAGATACGGTCATCGCTGTTTTCAACGCCGTATACCTCACGACCCGCCATGGGGTGGGCGGCGATGAATTCAAGATCCTCACGAAGCTCCGACTGAATTTCGTATACGATACAGCCCTTGACACCCGTGACGTCGGTCAGGATGGCGTTTTTTTTGAATTTATGCTGATGCGTATTGACAAAATCCACGAAAACGCGGGGGTAGAGTGCGAAGATCAGAAGATCGGCATCTTCAAAAGCCTCGTCGGAAGGCTCGGTATAGCCCTTATCGATGATGCCTTCTTCAAGAGCGTAGGTGATGGCTTCCTGACGGGTATCGAGGGCGTTTACCGAAAAGCCCTTCTTTTTGAGGGCTTTGGCATAGCTGCCGCCGATCAGACCGAGACCGACGATGAGAATATGGGTATTGAGATCAAGTGTCATGGGCTTCTCCTTGGTGAAACGTCAGTGGTATGCCGAGCGACAAAAGGCGCTCAAAGAAATCGGGAAAGCTTTTTTTGACGGCTTCGATTCCCGCAAGGCTTCCGCCGACCCGTGTCAGAAGGACGGAGAGTGCCATGACAATGCGGTGATCGTTATGAGCGCACAGCATCTCGTTCGGCGCGTGAAGTCCGCCTGCGTAGACGGTGATGCGGTTTTTCTCAAGCGAGCAACGAATACCGCATTTGAGAAGCTCCTCTGCCATAGCGGCGCCGCGATCGCTTTCCTTGATCGCAAGACGGGCGGTGTCGGTGAAGACCGCACCGTTAAGGCATGCCGCTACCGTCATAAGGATGGGGGCAAGGTCGGGGCAGTCGGCAAGCGAGAGCGTGGGCGTGCCTGCCTTCAGCGCGGACAGGCAGTCGCGGTAGACACGGTCGCCCTGCAGGGAGCTTTCAAGAAGTCCCGTGACACTGACGGGATCGCCGAGTGCCGCAAGCGCGTCGAAAAAGGCGGCGTTGGAATAATCGCCTTCCACCGAGACTGTGTGAGCATGATAGCGCTGTGCCCCAGGGATCACGAAGCGGTTCGGCTCGGGTTCGGCTACCTCAATGCCGAATTCTTTCAGGGCGGAGAGAGTGAGATCAATATAGGATCGACTTTCGATCGGAGGGAGAATACGGATCTCGGAGGTTTCCTTCAGCAAGGGCAGCGCGAAGAGAAGTCCCGAAATGAACTGACTGGAGACATTGCCCTTAACGGTATAACAGCCGCCCGGCAAGGGACCCTTGACGGTAAGCGTGTTGGAAGACATCGAGAAGAGGAGCTTTCGCTCCGAAAAAAGCT
>JAFVYN010000066.1 GCA_017508605.1 Clostridia bacterium | reverse complement strand
TGTATAAGGGCTTGGGCTTAGCCCGAATGCATTTGACCGGTCAAATGCGATGCTCGCATTTAGCGGTATTTTCATATTCTCCGCTAAGAACCACACCCATTTGCCGCTCGTTGTTTTTTGAGTGCTTGCCCGATTGCGGTCCCTGAAAACTGCAGTAGAAAACTGCGGTTGAAAACTGCAGTAAAAAACTGCAGTAGAAAACTGCAGTAGAAAACTGCAGTAGAAAACTGCAGTAGAAAACGGCAGTATTGGGGAAAGAAGTGGCAAAACATATTGAAAAAATGCAAAAAATATGGTATACTGACATTGAAAGCACACGGAAGGGGCTGACGGTGTCGGGGTACGGCGGCAGACGGGCGGGGTACGGAGTGCCGCGTTCCTTCCTTGCGCATAAAAACAGAACATGCAAGACTGAGTAGCAGAGGAGGTTACTTTATGTATTATCTGATGGTAAAGTTCAATTTTCCGGATTACGCGTTACAGTACGTTCCCGTTGACGGGCAAAAGCACGTTGTGGGCTACAGCTTTGAGATCAGCTGTCAGGACAACGGCGACGGCACATTTACCGTGCATTCCTATTCTTCCGAACGGAAATACCCCAACGATCCCGATTCTGTCATCGTTCCGGTCGAGTATGAAAAGGTCGTTTCTCTTGATGAAGAATGCAGCGGTCTGTATTCCTACCGAAAGTGGACCTATCTGGAAGGGTGCTATAATTCGCATTATATGTTCACGGCAAGGGTCGTAACCCAAAAGACCGAGCCTGAGCGCGAGGATAAGGTCCGCAATTCGATATAAGATCGGTTTTACCGTATCGGATCAAGGAGACGGTGTGATGAAAAAGATATGTTTGGTGTTTCTTGTCTGTGCTTTGCTTTTTTCCTTTGCGGCCTGTGACAGAAGTCATTTGTGCTCGCTTGAGCTACGGTGCTCTGATGCCGATATCAGCATGACTGTGAATGGCGAGGTGCTGTCTTCCTTTCAGTTCTCTGACAGTGATCTGAACCGTCAGCCCCTTGCTTATGCCTCTCATATTGACTTCGCGGAAAGAGAAAACGATCCTTCCAACGCAAATCTTTACACCTTTGAGCTTGCAAGCGTCAAAAAAGACAGCTGTCGGATATCACTCGCGTTGGTTGACGCCAACCGATACGTGCTTGATTTTCTTCGGGTCGGCATTGTGATAGACGGCGAGGTCAGGATCTATCAGGACTATGATGAAGACGAAGCGTCCGCGTCAAAGGAAAGCAACCGCGATCCCGCGCTCTTTTTTTCATCGGACAGTGAGATCTTCAAGGAGCTTACGGTCGATCTTTCCCGGGAAGAAGCCAAGGAGATCGCGATCTTTGTCTGGCTTGAGGAATCGGAGCTGTATGACGAAAACGGAGAGCGGTACAAGGGGTGGGAGGATACGTCCTATCGGGCATCTCCGATCGTGTTGGTTTTGGACGTGAACGGATGAAAAATACCGTACGGCGTATCCGCGCCGCTTATGATGGAGGATATTATGAACAAAAAGGATCTGCCGATGATGATCGCGATGCTTTCCGCCATGGTTTCGATGGGAACGGTAGCGGTGATGCTCTTGATGAAAGTTTGGGGATAAGGAGACGGCTATGAAAAAGGAAAACAGAAAAACGGTCTTTATCGCGTGTATCCTATCAGCGGCGGTGGGGATCTTCTGGTCTCTTTTATCCCTTGCGAAGGATAGCCGCCCTTTGTTTTGGGTATTTCTGACTGTCAATCTTCTCTCGCTGATGCTTGTGGTATTTTGCCTCGTTTGGGACAAAAGATTGCGGGAAAACGGCTCGGAGCCTCTTTCGGTACTGCCGGAAGATCTGTCCCGTGGAGAGGGGAAAACGCTGATGACAGACCGCGAGAGGGCAAGAGAGGTTCTTGAGAGATTTTGTGCCTGTCCGCTGGGGACAGAAGACGAGGTTCTCCGTCTGTTTTCGGCATTGCCCGGCGCACAATCTCATTTTGACGGCGATAAACGGAATTTTGTGTACGTTCCCGGCAAGCGTGAGGACAGAGTTTTATTGATCGCGCATGCCGACACGGTATGGGATCTTCTGTACTGTGGGGAAGACTTTACCCAGAGACTTCAGAAGAAGATCTCGGAGGGCAAGACCGTATACAGTGGCGTTAACCCCTCTTGCGGCATCGGTGCGGATGACCGCGCGGGCTGTGCGATCCTGTGGCTTCTGAAGGATCTCGGACACAGCTTACTGATCACCGACGGGGAAGAGCGCGGACAGATTTCCGCCAATCATATCAAAAACAGTTATCCCGCGCTTTACGATGAACTGAATGCGCACGCCTATGCCATTCAGTTTGACAGAAGAAACGCAACCGATTACAAGGTGTATGATCTTGCGGTCAGCGAGGAATTTCTCGCCTTTATCGAAGCCGAAACGGGCTATTCCGATGCGGGCAGAACCGCAAGGACCGATATTGTGGCAATCTGCCGTGATATCTGCGGTGTCAATCTGAGTATCGGCTATTACGCCGAGCATACGCCCGACGAATGCCTTGTCCTGGAAGAATGGTTCGCCACCCTTACGCTTGCCGAAAGGCTCTTACAAAAGCCTCAAAAACGCTATCCGCTTTTGCCCTGACGGAAAGCTTCGGACAGCGACGCATGGATAGTAACGTGAAAACCGCAGTGCCCGTGAGGGTACTGCGGTTTTTGGCTGTCGGAAGAGATACCGAAGCGGCTTCGGTCGGTTATGAAAAACGGGCATCGACGTACAGGATATGGTCGCAGATGCGATCCTGCCCCGCGGCATTGACGATCACAAGATTTTTCGAAAAGCTTTCAAGTTGTCGCGCAAAGGGAAGAGGCTTATATGAATAAGTTTTCAAAGCTTCTCGGGTTTGATCCCGTAGAGAAGCAAACGAGCGTCAGAACCGAGCTTGTGGCGGCGCTCTTTGCCATTTACTTCTTTGTTCCTGTCACCCTGTTCTGAATCAACATCTGACAAGACCTGCCGTTCGGCAGGTCTTGTTTTTTGAAAAACCTTGTGAAAATGTCTTGCATCCCTATGGTGTTTGTGATATAATGATACAAAAACAAAGGAGTATACCATGAAACAGAATCCAACGGGTTCCCACGGACGCCTGTATACCGTGACACTTTCGGTGGTGATCATCGCGCTTTCTCTTGTGGCGGTCCTCCTCAGCGCTCTGATCGTTCTGATGGAGATCAACACTTCCGATACCCCCGAAACTCCCGATACCCCCGAAATCTCCGATACGAAGGAGCCGCCCGTGACGACCACGCTTCCCGAGGGCGCGATCGGGGTCTTGTCGAACTATCCCGGGCTTCACTATCTTGTGCCGGGTGAGTTTGATCATGAGCTTCGGTATGACGGTACGGTGGGACGTGCCCATCCGATGACCTACGTCGGTCTTGTCAGCAATCAGCTGTCGGTCCTCAGTAACCACGGGATCGGAAACAGCCCGATTCCTCACGTGAGTGAGAGCGTGGAATACCGCTTTGAGGACTTTTGTGCCGGTCGGGACGGGATCTTTCTGAACGGTACGAAATTCATTGACGCCGACTGTGTCGGCATGATCCCCGCTTCGGACGGAAAAACCGTGCTTTTTGTGACACGGGACAGCGAGAACAGTACGCTTTTCTTCGCCAAGCGCGGTGATGACGGCTGGACGTTGCTTGACAGGACGGTTGCGGTAGAGGGCAGAGTGCTTCTTGTGGAGTGCAATTGGGGACAGAGCTTTGGATATACGCTTGACAAGGTCCATCTCATCACCGACCGCAACGTGACGGTGCTTCATATTGTGGAATATTTTGAATATGAAAACGGAACGGTCGACGCGGTGCGGACTGAGGTGATCGCGGTTCCCGCGTGGTGGCATGAGATCATGCCGACGAGCGCGGTCCTTTTACCTGACGGTACGTTGTTTATTGGAGAAAAACTCGGTGTGATCGGCATCAAGGACGGTGTCGTGACCGCCTACCCCGTAGATTTTCTGGGGTATCATTACAGTCACTGACCGATCACGGTCGGGCACATGGTAAGAAAGGATGTGATACCATGCTTGATATTTGTCTTTTGGGTTCGGGGGGCGTGATGCCTCTGCCCGGACGGTTTCTGACGTCCTTATATCTTGAAGAAAACGGACGCGCCGTCCTTGTCGATTGCGGCGAGGGTACGCAGACGGCGATCCGCACGGCGCATAAAAAGTTTTCAAGGATCGGAGCGATCTTCGTGACGCATTTTCACGCCGACCACATCAGCGGTCTTGTCGGACTGCTGTTATCCTTCGGTCTTGAGGGGCGCACCGAGGCTTTGCATATGCACGGTCCCGAGGGACTTCAAACGGTGGTGCGATCCTTTCTTGTGATCGCGCCGCAGCTGCCCTTTGAGATCTTCTTTCACGAATATTCGCCCACGGCACCCGTGAAGACGGTGTCGGGCGGGCTGATCGTCGATATTTTCCCCGTGGATCACGATATGCCCTGCCTCGGCTACCGCTTTACCATGGAGCGCGCGCCGAAATTCGATCCCGATCGCGCGAGAGCGCTCGGCATTCCCTTGAGACTTTGGGGCAAGCTGCAAAACGGTGAGTCGGTAGGGGGCTTTTCTCCTGCTGACGTTTTAGGAGAAAAACGCCGCGGGATCTCGGTTCTGTACAGCACCGACACCCGCCCCGTCGAAGCGCTTGACACCTTGGGCAAGGGGGTTGATCTCATGATCCTTGAAGGCATGTACGGAGACGAGGAAAAATGGGAAAGCGCCCGTCTGAAGCATCACATGATGATGCAGGAGGCGGCGGAGATCGCGAAAAGGACATCGGCAGGGGAGCTTTGGCTGACGCATTTCAGCCCCTATACCGCAGAGCCTGAGAACTATCTTGATATGCTGAAGGAGATCTTCCCGAATACCGTGATGGGCAAGGATTCCCTTTGCACCACACTGTCCTTTCGGGACTGAAAGGAGAATGACCGATGCTGTATCAGAAGGAAATTGAGATAAAATACGAGGTGGACGTCTTTGTCGCGGGAGGCGGTCCTGCCGGTGTGGCGGCGGCGCTTGCGGCATCGCGGGAGGGCAAGCGTGTCTTTCTTGCCGAGGCGCGCGGCTCGTTCGGCGGTGCTTGCGGAGCGGGGCTTGTGCCCTCGCTTGCGACCTTTACCGACGGCGTCCATCTTGTGGCGTCCGGCATCGGCAGTGAGATCCGCTCACGGATCGCAAAGGAGATCCCCATCACCGCCAGGTGGACACCGCTGAAGGTCGAGGAGTTCAAGCTTATGCTCGATGAGATCATGGCGGCGTCTACCGTGAGGTATTCCTTTTTCACAACGCTTGTGGACGTTGCGGTGAAGGAGCGTAAGGTGGAATACGTACTGCTTTCGGGCAGGGCGGGGCTGTTCGGCGTAAAGGCGAAGGTCTATATTGACTGCACAGGCGACGGCAACCTCTGTGCGCTCGGGGGCGCTCAGTATGAGATCGGGGATGAAACGGGCAGTGTAATGCCCGCCACCCTTTGCTCGCTCTGGGCGAATATTCATTTTGATCGGCGCACGATACCCGATGGCGCGCGTCTTGAAGAAGCCATTGCCGACGGTGTCTTTACCTATGCCGATCGCCATCTGCCCGGCATGCAGTGTGCCGATTTCGACAGAGGGATCGGGGGCGGCAATATCGGGCATATGTTCGATATCGATCCCGAGGATGAAGGCTCTCTCACCCAAGCCATGCAGTGGGGCAGACGCTCGATGGCGGAATACACGCGCTATTATCGGGGCTATCTGACGGGCTTTGAGGATCTGACGCTGGTATATACCTCGGACGTTGCGGGCGTCAGGGAATCCAGACGGATCAAGGCGGATCATATGCTGTCGCCTGAAGATTTTCTCAACCGCGCCGTTTTCGACGATGAGATCGGGCGCTACTGCTATCCCGTGGATATTCACGTCATGAATACCGACAAGGCGGAATTTGAACGCTTTCAGAAGGAGTATATGACAACGCTTCGCTATGCGGCGGGGGAATCCTACGGGATCCCGTACCGCTCGCTTGTGGTGAGCTCGTTTGATAACGTGCTTGTGGCGGGACGGTGCATCGGCAGTGACCGTTCGATGCAGGCTTCGGTGCGTGTCGTACCCGGATGCTTCATCACGGGTCAGGCGGCAGGCGTGGCGGCGGCGCTGGCGGCAGAGAGCGAAAACGTGAGAGAGATCTCCATCCCTCTTTTGCAAACAAGACTTCTTGCCCTCGGAGCATATCTTCCGAACGCGAACGTATAACCCAAACCGACCGTATCCGATGGGATGCGGTCGGTTTTTTGCGCTGAAAGTCCGCGGAGGTATCGTATCGGTGCAGATTTGTGTATTTTTTTCAAAAGTATTGACAACGGTTATGAAATGCTCTACAATAAAAACAGAAAGCGCGTTTGGGCGCAATGACCGAAGACCCGAGCGCGTGTTAAGAGCGGATCACTATCTATGAAAAATAGGAATCAGGAGGATACACGATGAAAAAAATACTTTTCTTTTGTCTTTTGATGACTGTGGCGGTTCTGATCCTGACGGCGTGTCAGACGCCTGAGGAGACGTCTTCGCAGGCTGATCATGCGACAAAGACAGCCGTTGAAACGACAGAGGCGATCGTTACGACAACCGAATACAGCGCGCCCGAGGAAGTGGCAATTACGGAATATGACCATCAAACGCTGTCTATGTTTGCTTTTGCTCCCGACAACGGAGACTCGTTCGTGGGTAACAATAAATGCGTGATCAATTCCACGTCAGAGCTGAATGCCTTTTACGAACAGCTTTCCCTTGATCTTGATCGGGAAGGAGAGTGGCTCCTCTTTGGTTTTGAGCAAGAAATGTTTGCGGCAAAAAAGGCGTATGACGATGCCTTCTTTGAAACACACACGCTGGTGATGTACGTGGTCTCGTTAGGCGCGGCATACGGGCATTTCCCCATCGACAGTGTCACACAGGTGGGATCGGAGCTGAAGGTCAACGTGATCAGCAGCATTCCTCCTCAGCGCGATCCTTCCGAGATCGATCTCTCTCAGCTCGAGGTCGTCAATCAGGTTGAAACCGACTACGTCACGTTCCTGACGCTTGACAAATCCTTGGGAGTAAAAACGGTATCGGTGAAGGTGACTGAAGCCCTTGCCGACGTCGATGAAAACTCCTGAGTCCTTGACACATGCTCACCGCGGGCAATCCCTCCACGGCAATATAACGAAACATAAATAAACCGACCGTATCCGATGGGATGCGGTCGGTTTTGGTTTATGAGGCTTCGCCCGTTCCGTTCTGATCACGCGGGGGTGTGGGAGAGGAGGGATCACTCGGAGGTGTGGGCGGTGTCATGGGGGGATCCTGCGGATAGACAGGCGGTGTCATCGGCTGCTGAGGGGCTTGGGGATAATTCGGATAGGGTGGGTAGTAGTTCGGTGCGGTAGGGTATACGGGAGGGGGCAGGAGTGTCAGCTTCTTGCGGCGGAAGAAATAAATGATCGCGCCGAGCGGAATACCGAAGGTAAGAAGGGTAGCGGATTCGGTGGCGGTATAGCGTGCGAAGAAGAGGAGCGGACGCACGTTGAAGAGGAACTGATCACTGCCGACCGTAAAGCCGACGTTCAGAAGGATGAGGATGATCCAGAGCGCTTTTTTTGCCATGGGACGCTTGATGGCGTCGGCAAGCATCCAGATCGAGAAGGCGAGGAAGAGAACGCTGACAAGCCCGAGAAAAAGCTGCGTAACGGTGATGCCGCTTCCGGTCTTCTTGGTGACGTTGGCATACTGCAGACCCGTCAGATGAAGCTCTTCGTCATAATACAGGCGAAGCGCCATTTCGGTATCGGCGCCGTCGGTGATCGAGACGTCGACCTCGGCGGTGGTAGTGCCGTTTTGGGTGCTTTGCTTAAAGCCCGTGATGGAGACCTCATAGGTAGAGCTGTCCTTAAAGGCATCTGAAAAGTATTTCCACGCCTCTTCGCGCTCCATGTTGGAGCCTATGCCGTTGAAATGCCCGAGAAAGGCTGTGCGGTTGCCCGCCATGACGCAGTCCATCAAAGAACCGGCATCGGCGGTTGCCTGCTCTTTCAGCGCTTCCGTGGGGATCGCGCAAGCGGTGAAGAGCGAAAGCGCCAGGATGAGCGCAAGAGTCAGAAGACATATTCTGTGAAATCGTTTCATAAAAGACTCCTTTTCTTAAGCGGCGTGATAGAAGGTGTTTTGAATGAGGGGGAGATCTTCGTCGCTGATGCGGTAATACGCGGTCTCACTTTGGACCGAATCGGTCACGGCGACGTAGTAAATGCCCTCCGAGATACGCAGGTCGAAGGCGTAGGACTGAAAGAAGGTGTCTTCGCTGCAGCGGTTGATCCTGATGATCTGCTCGTATTTCATGCCTGCGCTCGGCAGGATCATGGGCTCTGCTATCTCCATGGTGTCGAGAAGAACGGAGGCGACCTTCGGCTTGAGCAGTTCATAATCGACGTAGGAATTGGCAGGATCGCCCGTGTTTTCGGGATCGATCGTTGCCATGAAGCAGTAGCGATCCATGGTATAGCCGTTTTCAATGCGGTTTTTGACGTCCTCGAAGTAGTCTTCACGGCAGTAGATCTTGCCTCTGTAGTACATCGAAAGAAAGATTTTTTGGGGGCTGACGTCGTAGGAATCACCGAGCGTGTCCGAAAGCAGGACGGGAACGTCCGTCTCGGTTACGTTGATTGAGTCAAACTCGGAAACGGTCAGCTCCGAGCATTCGGGGAGAAGATAATAGGTGTGTCCGTCATAAAGGATCGCGCCGTTCTCGTCGTAAAAGGCGTGAGCGGCTTTCATATCGTCAAGCGACATGCAGGAGGTGAAGCTGATCAGAAGAAGGGCAGAGAGAAGGATGAGCGAGAGGATTCGTATGGAGCGTTTCATTCGTGTTTCCTCCTGTTATTCCAGATTGAGTCGGGTGTCGACTGTTTTTTTGATGATGTAGAATGCTAAGATTCCAAGTCCCGTGACCACAGCAATGCTGATCAGAAAGAAAATGTGGATGCTTGCCAAGGGGTGGTTGGTGAAGAACTTGCCGATGGCTTCGAGGACCGTGAGCGAATCCGCCAGGGTGGTGATGATGAGCGTGAGAACGGTGGAGACGGTCTCGGAGATCATGTAGTAGGCGAAATAGCATACGATTGCCATCATGATACGGTTCTTCGAGGAACGCTGACCGAGGGCAATGCAGGCGTAGATGACGAGGTTCTGATATGCCGCCGACAGAATGAGAACGAGAAGCAGCTCGAGGATATACAGGGCAATATGCCAACCCATTTCGGCGACAAAGATCTGCTTGAAGAGATAGCCGATCGCCTTGAAGATCTCGACGAGAAGCTCGCCCGCCGTGAGGATCATGCCCGAGAGAACGAGGCATACCGTGGTGATCGCGCCCACACAGACACCGGTGACGAGCTTGGTGAGAATGTGCTGTGTCGAGGTGACGGGCAGGGTAAAGGTCAGATAGCCCTCGGCGGAAAAGAGGTTTTTATAAAAACGGACGATCACGGTAATGGTCGTCAAGAGCATGGCGACGAACGCCGTGATGAAATATGCCGAAAGCGACGAGCCGTAGAGAAGATAGTAAGAGATCGATTCCGTTTCAAAAAGCTGTAACAGCCGTGTCATCACGGCAATGGCGAGAAGGATCAGATTGACAGGCACCAGGGCGCGGAGGTAGGATTTGAATTCGTAATAAAAAAGCTTCTTTACCATCGGAATACCTCCCTGAAGAGTCCGTCGATGCTCTTACCGTTTTCCTCGCGGATCTCGTCGACGGTTTTGTGCAGTACCGTGACGCCGTCCTTGAGGAAAATGACCTCGTCAAGCACCTGCTCGATATCCGAGATCAGATGGGTGGAGATAAGAACGGTGGCATCGGGATTCTGATTCTGAATGATGGTGTCGATCACGTAATCGCGTGCCGCGGGGTCAACGCCCGCGATCGGTTCGTCCAAAACGTAAAGCTTGGCGTTGCGGCTCATCGTGAGAATGAGGCAGACCTTTTCTTTGTTACCCTTGGACAGGGTCTTCAGCTTCAGCTCGGGCTGAATGCCGAGGCGGGAGAGCATTTCGTATGCCAGCTCCTCGCGGAAATCCTCGTAAAAATCCTTGAAATAGGTCACGATCTCACGCACCGTCATATAGGTGTTGAGATAGTTGTTGTCGGGCAGGTAGGAGACGATCTTTTTGGTGTCTACTCCGGGGGCTTTGCCGTCGATCACAATCGTGCCGCCGTCAGCCGTCAGAAGTCCGTTGATGATCTTGATGATCGTGGTCTTGCCCGAGCCGTTCGGGCCGAGAAGACCGATGATCTTGCCCTTGGTAATGCGGAGATGAACGCCGTTCAGCGCAGGTCTTGTGCCGTAACGCTTGACGAGATTTTCGGCGTAGAGAAGGTAGTCTGTCATTCTGTCTCATTCCTTTCTGTGGGGGCATTCTCCCGTCTGAAAAGGGAAACGTATTGGCGGATCTCGTGATCCGTCAGCCCGAATCTTGTCATTTGGTTAAAGAAGTCGGCTGTTGTGGATTCGATCAGAGAAGTCAGGGTAGCGCCCGCAGCGGAGGGATCGTCGGATACGTACCATCCCGAGCCGCGCAGGGAATAGAGGATGCCTTGCCGCTCCAGTGTTTCAAAGGCTTTTTGTACGGTGTTGGGATTGACCCCCGCCGCCAGTGCGACCTCCCGTACCGAAAGCAGCTTTTCGCCCGGTCTGAACTCACCCGTCACGATCCGCACGCAGACCTGCTCTGCGATCTGCGGACAAACAGGACGGCTTTTGTCAAGTGTCCATTCCAATTGCATCACCTCTTTTGTATTACTTCGCTAATACAATTATACACTATTTCCAAGACTTTGTCAAGAGAAAACGGTCAAAAAAGCCGATCCGAAGGCTCGGATCGGCTTTTTTGCTATTCATGGGATGCTCTTATCCCGTGGGTGATTCAGGAATTTTTTGAGGTTTTCTTTTTTCTGATGATCAGGATGACTGCCGTGGCTGCCGCGCTGCATACGATCACGGTGACAAGGATGATCGCAATGATAGCGCCCGTGCCGAGACCATCCGTGTTCTGAGACGGATCGTCAATGGGAGGCGTATCGGCCGTTACGGTGTGCGTACAGATATCGCATTTTCCGTCGCTGTCGCTGTCGGTGTGGGGAGCGATATTGGCTTTGTCACCGCAGAGGCATTCGTTCCAGTGTCCGTCGGCATCGGATCGCCATGCGGTTTGGTAGCTATGTGCGAGAAGCTCTCCGTAAGCGCCGTTACAGGTGGAGCAGATCGCTTTTTCGGTGCAGGTGGCTTTGCCGCCGGAACAGCTTGCCGTTTCCTTGTGGTTGCCGTTCAAGGTGCAGACTTTGGAATGCGTGCCGTTGCCGTTCGAGACAAGATCGCCGAATACGTGCGCGGCGGCATCGATTGGGAGCATTAACTCATTTTCGGTCTTTACGGATCTGTTTTCATCGAAAAGCGTATGGCAAACAGAGCATTGATAGTGGGCATTCATACCCATAGCGGAGCAGGTTGCGTTTACCTTGGCGATCAGCTCACCGTAGGTGTGGCTTGCCGCGATCTTTCCCGCGCCATTTTTCCATTCTTCCAAAGAGGTGATCTCATTCGTGCATGCGGAATCGGTAAAGATCTTTCCGCAAGAGCATTTGTAATAGGCTTGCCAGCCGTTGACCGTGCAGGTGGCGTTCTGACCGTTTTGCGCAACTCCGTTGCCGCAGGTGTGCGGCGCGGTTCTGTCCCAACCGCAATCGTTACAAAGCATATCGGAAGCATCGCTGTAATTGTGTGTATGCTCCTCAGCCTTGAGACCGCAATCGCAGACCTTCCAGTGCTTGCTGTTGTCCTTGATCCAGCTGCCGTAGCTGTGCTCGGGCTTGGCGATCTTCAGAGCGTTCTCGGTGGTAGGATTCTTGTTTTCGTCAAAGTAACCCTGACATACCGAACACCGATAATGCGCGTGCATGCCTGCCTTCAATTCCGTCACAGTGTGTACAGCAGACTGCTTTTCGATCAAATTGCCGTATTTGTGTTCGGCAATCAGCTTACCGGCACCTGTGTTCCAGCTTGCGTAATCAATTTTTACAGTACACATACTATCTGAGAAATAAAGATTACAGTATGTACAGTGATAGCATTCACGGTAACCGTCAATAGTGCAGGTTGCCGCTTTGCCTTCTATATACTCTGAATGATGATGACACTGATATGCGCAAAGCGTGCAAATGCCATCGGCAAAGGTGTGTGCGGCTTTTTCTATCGCGACAGCGCCGCAACAGGTATACGTTTTGACGTGTTGCGTCGGGGTTTGTGTCCATTCGGCAGTGCCTGTGTGATTGCTTGTGTTAAATTCGCCGTATTTATGATGGCAAACGGTACATTCCTTTCTTTCGGAGCAGGTTGCCGTGCCACCGCTATGAGCTGTCTTTTCAACTGTGATCTTGTGGCAAACGGTACATTCCTTATAGTGGTTTGTACCGTCACTCAGCCAAGCGGAATCCGTATGTCCGATCGCGGGAATTACCGTGCTTTCACTATCATGACAAATCAAGCATTCACGTGTCATCTGTCCTTCGCTGTCACAGTATTCGTATACGTTCCATTCGCCCCAATTATGCTGACAGGGGATCAGGCTTACGCACACATCACAATACTGATTTCCGTCTTCATCTACACAAGGCGCGTAGGAGGTCGGAATGATGTAAATAATGGGAGGATCTTGCGTTGCACATCTGACGCAAGTCGTCCAGTGATGGTAACCGTCACCATAATAACTGACGCTTTCAACGTGTCCTGCTTCAATGATACAGGAGTCGGGATCGATCTTTGTGTAGGGCTTACCGAAGGGCTTCTTGAACCAACTTCCGCAGGCTTCACATTCGTAATGGGAGGCGACTCCGTCCTTATCAACGCAATCAGCGTCGACCTCGTCAACGAAAATAAGGTTGTCTTTGTGGTGATCGTCAAGGCTTGCATCTCTTTCCTGAGTT
>JAFVYN010000065.1 GCA_017508605.1 Clostridia bacterium | reverse complement strand
TTCGCTCTTGTTGTTCAATTTTCAAGGACCAATCTCGCCGCCGTTCTTCGCGACAGCTTTGTTATTATAGCAGACCAAACCCCATTTGTCAAGCCTTTTTTTGAAAAAAATTCAAAAAATTTTAAACTTGTGAAACTTCAGGAAAAAAGTCGATTTTACTCGACTTTTTTCAGTTTCGCCATATTTCCCATGAGTTTTTTCGTTCCAACGGTATCAAACATCACCTCATATAAGGTATCCGAGCCGAGACTTCTCACAGACAGTACCGTACCTCTTCCGAACGTCTGATGCTGAACGCAGTCGCCCACAGCAAAGACCTCGACGGGAGTTTTCGTTTTTTCGGGCTTTCTCGGACCGCCGATCCCACCGATCACGGTAGGCTGATAGCCTCCCGACACTCTTGCGCGAGGCGCTTCCCTTTCATCTTTTTTATCGAGAAGCAGGGGCGGGATCTCCTTGACAAAGCGCGACAGCGGATTGTACTGCGTCGAGCCGTAGAGAAGCCGTTCCTTGACGTGTGTCATAAACAGTCTTTCTCTGGCGCGCGTGATGGCAACGTACATCAGTCTTCGCTCTTCCTCAAGCTCGTTGTGATCGGTCAGTGCCGCCATCGAGGGGAACATGCCGTTTTCAAGCCCGGGCAGGAAGACGACCGGGAATTCAAGTCCCTTCGCCGAGTGCATCGTCATCATGACCACCGCATCGGCATCCTTATCGTAATTGTCGATATCCGATACCAGCGCTACCTCCTCAAGAAAGCCCGACAGCGTCGCGTTGTCATTGTTTTCCTCATAATCCACGGCGTTGGAGATCAGTTCCTCAACGTTTTCAAGGCGTTCAGCACTCTCCTCCCCTTCCGCAACCAGCATCGCGCGATAGCCCGTGTCATCGATCACGGCACGGAAGAGATCCGATAACGCCAGGATCTCCTGTCTTTCGCGGAAGGATTCCATCATGGCAGCAAATTCCATCAGCCTCGGTGCGACACGTTCAAGTGCCTTATAGCTCGACGCCCTTTCGCAGACCGTCAGCATGGCGATCCCCTCGGTCAGAGCAATGTCACGGATGGCGGTCAGCGTCGTCGCACCGATCTTACGCTTCGGCTCATTGATGATGCGCTCAAACCGAAGATCATCACTCGGATTGTTGACAAGACAGAGATACGCCATGATATCCTTGATCTCTTTTCTCTCATAGAAACGCGTGCCGCCGAGAACACGGTAAGGGACGCCCGAGCGCGCCAGGACCTTTTCAATGGCATTCGACTGCGCGTTCATGCGGTAAAGCACCGCAAAATCCGAAAACTTCCGTCCCTCAGTCCTGACAAGCTGCATGATCTTCTCGGAGATAAACACACCCTCAGCAGTCTGGTCATCGACCTCGGCAAGGACGATCTTGTGTCCGCCCTCCTTGGCTGTCCAGAGCTTTTTGCCGTGACGGGTATCGTTATGCTCGATCACGGCGTTTGCCGCCGCCAGAATATTCGAGGTCGAGCGGTAATTCTGCTCCAATTTGATCACACGCGCGTCTTCAAACGCCGTGTCAAAATGGAGAATGTTCTCAATCGTCGCACCGCGGAATTTGTAAATACTCTGGTCATCATCGCCCACCACCATGAGATTCCGATGATAGCCCGACAAAAGACGCGCCAACTCAAACTGCGCGGCATTGGTATCCTGATACTCGTCGATGAGAACATAACGGAAACGGCGCTGATAGTAATTTCTGACGTCCTCCACGTCACGGAGCAGCATGACAGTCTTCATGATGATATCGTCAAAGTCGACCGCGTTCGCCTCTTTCAAGCGCTTCTGATACGCCTCGTAGATCTTCGCGATCTGCTTCATGCGGTAATCGTTGCCGATCGACGCCGCGAATTCAACAGGCGTTGTCATGGTATCCTTGGCGCGGCTGATCACGGGCAGAACCGCTCTCGGTGGGAACATTTTATCGTCGATATTCAGATCCTTCAGAACCGCCTTGACGATGCGCTTCTGATCGTCGGCATCGTAGATCGTAAAATTCCGCAAAAGGCCGATCTCTTCCCCGTATCGGCGAAGGATCCTGACACAGACCGAATGGAAGGTGCCCGCCCAGACGTCGAGCGTCCCCTCCTCCACGCCAAGCTCTTTTGCCAGGCGCTCCTTCATTTCATTTGCCGCCTTGTTGGTAAAGGTAATGGCAAGGACTGCCCACGCGGGGGGCGCGTCCTCACGGTAGCGCTCCAAGATCGAGGCGATGATCTCCTTGTCATAGGAGAGCGCACCCTCAAGGGCAGTCACCTCTGCCTCACTCACGTCAGCGGGCATACGCGCGGAATGATACGCGTTGCCGTAACGGATCATGTGCGCGATGCGCTTGACAAGCACTGTTGTCTTGCCGCTACCCGCACCCGCCAACACGAGCAGGGGATCGTTGACCTGATAAACAGCGGCGCGCTGTTCGGGATTGAGTGTATCGTATAAGGCGTCAAACAAAGCGCGTTTGGCCTTCTGAAAGCGTTCTCTGAACTCCATATGTACTCCATTCACTGCATAAAGCGTCCCGACAGTTGACCTGTCGGGACAAGGTTAGCCTTATTATAGCATCAAACACCGAAGCTGTCAAGATAGGAAATGACACCCATTGCGGCATTGACACCGTCGGAGGTCGCTGTCGAGATCTGACGGACCTTCTTTTTGCGACAGTCACCCGCCACATAGACCCCTGCCGTTTTGGTTTCACAGCTCTCGTCGGAATCGGCATAGCCCCAGCCGTCAAGCGCAACAAGATCTTCAAATGCCTTCATATTCGGCACAAGACCGATGGCAAGAAAACAGCCGTCGGCAGAGAATTCCCGCGTCACACCCTCTACCGTCGCGCGAATACCCGAAAAAGCGCCCTCGCCGAGATAGTCGGTAACAGTTGCTGAATAGACCACCTCAACGTTATCAAGAGAGAGAAGCTCGTCCGAAAGCTTTTTTTCACCCGTGAGATAAGGGAGATTCTGAAGCACCGTTACCTTGCGGCAAAGCTTGGCAAGAAGGATCGCCTCCTGCTTTGCCGAATTGCCGCCGCCGATGACGATGACATTCTTTCCTTTATAAAACGCGCCGTCACAGACCGCGCAAAAGGACAGTCCCTCGCCGACGAGCGCTTCTTCCCCGTCAAGACCGAGCATTCTGTGATGTGCGCCCGTCGCCACGATCACAGCGTAAGCTTCAAAGCTTCCGTCCAAAGTGAGAACACGCTTGGTCTTGCCCGTATCCTCGATCGACGTGACCTCATTCACCTCGATCTCAACGCCGAGATCAAGCACCTGAGAGAGCAGAATGTCAGCAATCTCATTGCCGCTCGCCGCGGGGATGCCGGGATAGTTTTCAATTTTGGGAGAATAGGTGATCTGACCGCCGAACGCTCCTTTTTCGATCAGAAGCACGCGCTTTTCGGCGCGCGCAAGATACAGCGCGGCGCAAAGACCCGCAGGACCGGCGCCGACAATGATTACGTCAAACATACATGCCTCCTTGAGACGATGAAAACACGTTCCGACACCCGAAGGTATCGGAACGGTTTTAGTTGTTTATTTGGTTTCAATGAATCTGATGATCTCAGAAACGCCCTTGTATACGTCATATTTTTTGCCGCCCGCAGCGATCAGCGTGGGCGCGCCCTTGATACCGAAGCGGGAAACGAGATCGGGATTTTCATTGGCGTTGATCACGTCATACGAAATGCCCGCCTTATCAAGCTTCATTTTAGCAACCTTACAGTTGGGGCAGGTGGGCGTGGTAAAGAGCATCAGCGAGACCGTTTCTTCAACGGCAGGAGCCGTCACGGGCATTGCCTCGGGATTCTTTACGCCCTGATGCGTCAGGACAGACGTGCCGATGTCATACAGCTTTCTTTCCTTATATTCCTGCGCCTTACCGTCATTCCAGTTCTGAACGGGACGGTAGTAGCCGGTGATACGGCTGTAGACCTCAGTCACGCTGCCGCATTCGGGACAGGTGAAATGCTCACCCGCAAGATAGCCGTGCTGACGGCATACCGAATAGGTGGGAGAGATCGAATAGTAAGGAATTCTGTAGTTTTCGGCGATCTTCTTGACAAGATTTGCCGCCGCCTGCCAGTCGGGGAGCTTTTCTCCGAGGAAGGCGTGGAAGACCGTACCCGAGGTATAGAGTGTCTGGATATCATCCTGAACGTCGAGCGCTTCGAAGATATCGGCGGTATAACCGACGGGAAGGTTTGAGGAGTTGGTGTAATAGGGGGTATTATTGTCGCTCGAAGCCGAAATGATATCGGGATAGAGCTTCTTATCGTGCTTGGCAAGACGGTAGGAGGTGCTTTCGGCGGGCGTTGCCTCGAGGTTGTAAAGATCGCCGTACTTCTCCTGATAGTCCGAAAGACGCTCTCTCATGTGATTGAGCACCTCGATGGTGAATTCCTGCGTTTCCTTGTTGGTCATATCCTTGCGGAGCCAGCAAGCGTTGAGACCGGCTTCGTTCATACCGACAAGACCGATGGTCGAGAAGTGGTTGTCGAACGTACCGAGATAACGCTTGGTATAGGGATACAGACCCTCGTTCAGAAGCTTTGTGATAATGGTTCTCTTGATCTTCAGAGAACGCGCCGCAATATCCATCATCTTGTCAAGACGGGTGAAGAATTCTTCCTTGGACTTCGAAAGATACGCAAGGCGGGGCATATTGACGGTGACAACACCGATCGAGCCTGTGGATTCGCCGCTTCCGAAGAAACCGCCCGACTTCTTGCGAAGCTCACGGAGGTCAAGACGCAGACGGCAGCACATCGAACGGACGTCGGAGGGCTCCATGTCGCTGTTGATATAGTTTGAGAAATAGGGCGTGCCGTATTTTGCGGTCATTTCGAAGAGAAGCTTGTTGTTCTCGGTCTCGGACCAGTCGAAGTTGGAGGTGATGGAGTATGTGGGTATCGGATACTGGAAGCCGCGGCCGTTGGCGTCGCCCTCGATCATGGTCTCGATGAAGGCACGGTTGACCATGTCCATTTCCTTTT
>JAFVYN010000064.1 GCA_017508605.1 Clostridia bacterium | reverse complement strand
GTAACGGTATCCTCACCCCTCTTCACTACCCTTTCGGGCGAAGTGAAAAATCTCACGCTCAAGGGCAAGATCACGACCGACAGCGCCTCACCCGTCGGCGCTCTGGCAAATACCGTCAGCGGCAATCTCTCGCTTGATAATCTGACGAGCGAGGTCAGTATCACAGCGCCCAAGGCTGTCGGTGTCGGCGGTTTCATCGGAGCGGTATCAGGCAAGCACACTGTCACACTGATGAACACCAAAAATACGGGAAATCTTTCGGCACTGGCTGACGTCGGCGGTTTCATCGGCTTAATCAAGGGTGCCTCCGCCGCCTCCCACACAAGTGTCCTGATCTCATATGCCGAAAACAGCGGCAGTACAGAGATGACGACGCCCGACAAAAATCACGGTGTCGGCGGATTTATCGGAGCTGCTACCTTCTATACCGTCGAGATCAGCTACAGTGTCAACAAAGGCGACGTTTCGTACAGCGGTGGCGACAGCGGCGCCGCGGGCTTTCTGGGTGGCTCCGCTGCCTGGAACAACAGCAACGTCACCAAGGATATCTTCACCGCCCGCTACTGTGCGAACCTCGGCAATGTCACCCTGACGGGTACGACTGCCGCTAACGGCAGGATCGGCGGTATCACGGGCAGAATGAACCGTGACCACGGCTCTGTTTATACCTATGAATACTGCCTGAACACCGGCAACATCACCGGAAAAGCCGCCTCCGCTTCCGGCATTACCGGTTACACCAATACCAAGGCAACCGTCAAGGCGATCGGCTGTTACAACGTCGGTACGCTCTCGGGCACGACCACCTATGCCATCGGCACGACCAACGATAATACCGACTATGTCACGGCGTCCGATAATCACTATCTCGGAGCGGTAAACTCCACTAAAGCCAAGATCGATGCCAAAGCGGAAGCGGATCAGTCGGCACTCAATACCGCTCTTCTCGCGCTTGAAAACACGCCCTATCTCGTCGATCCCGACGATAACGGCGGCTATGCGATCTTAAGCTTCATGTGTAAGCACCAAAAGACCGAGACCATCTGCACAGGTGAGATCTGCAAGCTTTGCGAAAAGATCGTCAGCGTAACGGCGGGTGATCACAGCTTCAGCGCATGGCAGACCGTCACTCCCGCCACCGTCACCGCGGACGGTGAAAAAACAAGAAGCTGTTCGGCATGCGGCGAGACCGAAACCGCCGTGATCGACGCTACGGGAAAGATCACTCCTCTCGGCGGCATCTACGCCATTGAGACCGAAGAGCAATTCCTCTGGCTGGTCGCCAACCTGAACAACGAGACCCTCTCGCCCGATATTCACGTGATCCTCTCTGAGGACATCAGTCTGACAAAGGGCAATGACACCGTCACCGTGACCTTCACCGGCACCTTTGACGGCAGAAATCACACCCTGTCGGGTATCACCAATACCCTTTTCAAGCAGCTGAACGGTACGTTCAAAAATTGCACGCTGAAGGGTGCGATCGACTACCGTACCAAGACCAATAACAAGGCGGCATCGGTTGCCATGAACGGTCAGGATGTTATCATCCGTAATGTTCTTTCCGAGGTCGATATCAAGACCAAGGGCGGCAATGTCAACGCGGGCGGTATCCTCGGCTACGGTAAGGGCGCCGTTGTCCTTCTCGACATCGAATACGCGGGCGATTACGAGCTTACCTGGACAGCACAGAATGCGGGTGCGGGCGGTGTCGTCGGCTGGATCAATACCAACGGCAAAACGACCGCTCTTGAAAACTGCCGTTTCACGGGCAGTCTGACCGTCACCGTAGAAAGCACAGGCGAGATCGACATCGGCTCGATCCTCGGTCACGGTGGCTCTTCGTCGGCGGCAACCGAGATCGTCGGATGCGTCAGCACGGGTTCTGTCACCGTTAACGAAACCGCGAGCGAAAAGATCTACGTCGGCGGTATCGTCGGTAAATTCAACGACGGCGACGCTTCCTATATCAAGCGCTCGGTCAATAACACCGATATCACCCTGCCCGACTCGGCAAGCTATGGCTCGCTTCTCGGCAGAGTGACCAACAAAACAGGCTACCTTCTTGAAAACTGCGCCGTCATGAACTCTTCCGCCAATTGGTGCGCAAACTCCGACGAGCTTACCGTAACGGACTGCTATAACAAGGATACCCTGAAAGCCATCGGAGATGCCTTCACGCGAGAGGGCGTAACCTATCAGAAGTATACTGTCGGCTATCTGAACATCTTAACCTCCGAGATCGTTTCTCCTGCTGATATTCCCACCCCGGCCTTCGGAACGGGCACGATCGACTATACCGATTCCACGCACTGCACGATCACCACACCGAACTACACAAGCTTCCTTTCGACCTCGCGCGGTACGGTGAGCGGAACAAGTAATATCCGCTTCGTCATTGCCGCCGACCGTGAGGTACTCTTCACCAACAAGCATCTCTATCTGACCATCACCTTCCTGAACGGAAGTGAACCTCTTCGCACCCTCAAAAAAGAGGTTGCCACCGAGCTGAGTGTTTATCAATCAGCTATCGCGGCAGGCATCACCTATACCGCGGGTGAGGGAGACGTACTCTTCGGCATCGTCATCACCGACATTCCCGACCTCGGATGGACCGACGTTTCGGTCACACTCACCAACGAGGAGCTGGGTGTTGCCGAGGGCGTGATCGACACCGAGCACGCACTTCACACCGCGCCCAGACATTTTTCCGAGCTTAAGATCGGCAATACCCCGATCGAAAACTATACGATCGTCTACGCCGAAAGTCCCTTCAGTACCTATGCCGAAAGTATTGCCACCAAGGATCTCTATCCCGTCTACGATTTCGACCGTGAGAGCGCAGAGCGGCTTCGCGATATGATCTACTATTTCACGGGCAAGAAGCTGAAGGTAGTCATGGATACAGCTCCCGAAAGCGAGTATGAGATCCTCATCGGACAGACCAACCGTGTCGGCACCACCGCTTCCCTTTCCCTTGGCGACATGACCCCGGATGACTATCTCATCGACGTCGATAACAAGAAGCTCATCGTCTGCGGCGGCGAATACGGTACGACCTGGCACGCCCTCGACAGTCTCGAAAACCTCCTTGCCGACGCGATCGCCAATGAGACCTACCGCTACAGCATTGCCGAAAGCTTCTCCGAAAAGGGCGAATACCGTCTTACGCGTATCGGCTGTATCGGTGACAGCATCACGCAGGGCACAGGCTCGAGCAATCAGGCGCTGTACGCCTACCCCGCTCAGCTCGGAAGACTGCTCTGGAAGGACGCCATCGTCTCAAACTACGGCAGAAGCGGTTCGACCATGAGAAGCGATCTTGCCGATGCCTATACCAAGCGTGCGGCATACACCAACGCGCTGAACGCCGCCAAGGACATCGATATTTTCATCATCATGCTCGGCACCAATGACTCCAACCGCGATCAGAACTGGAATGACGCATCCTCAGAGAAATACAATCAGAGCTGTCTTGACATCGTCAAGGCACTGAAGACCGAGAATCCGAACGTTCGCTTCGTCCTTGCCAACTGCCCCACCTACTTCGGTACGAGAAGCTTCGGCAGTGAGACCGTCCGCACCCTGCAGTCGGCACTGGTCAAGACCCTCAACGAACAGGGCTATCCCACCGAATTCTTCGATATGCACACCGTCACCGCAACCATGAAGGATTACTTCCCCGACGAGCTTCACCCCAATAACACAGGACACAAGCTGATGGCTGAAGCCTTTTCGAAAGCGCTGAAGCCCATGATTGAAAAACAGTAACCGCCATATTCAACGAAATAAAAAACGGAGGAAACAACCATGATCCCAAGAAACGAATACCCCCGCCCCCAGCTTGTCCGTAAGGACTGGCTCAATCTGAACGGCACCTGGGACTACACCGAAGACAACGCCATGAACGGCAGAGATCTTCAGTTTTACAAAAAGGACGCCTTTGATCAGAAGATCACCGTTCCCTTCTGTCCCGAAAGCGTACTGTCCGGCATCGGAAATGTCGATTTCAAGCTGTCGGTCTGGTACAGAAAGGACATCGAGATCCCTTTCGAATGGAAGAACAAGCGTGTGATCCTTCACTTCGGCGCCGTCGACTATCTCGCGACCGTCTGGGTCAACGGCGAATACGTCGGCAGTCACAAGGGCGGCTACACCCCCTTCTCGTTCGACATCACCGACAAGCTGAAGGAAAGCGGCAACTACATAACGTTAAATGCGTATGACGATACCCGAAACGGTAATCAGCCCGTCGGCAAACAGTGTCAGGGCTATTATTCGGCAGGCTGCTCCTACACCCGTACCACGGGCATCTGGCAGACCGTCTGGATGGAAGCGGTCGATAAGGCACATATCGCCTCTCTGAAGATCCGGACCACGATCGACACACCCCGTGCCGATGTCACCGTCAAGCTCTCGGACTATACCGTCGGCACGAAGCTCACAGCCAAGGCAAGCTATGAAGGTGAGCCCATGGGAGAAGCCACGGCAATTGCCAACGGCATGACTACCGTGCTTTCGATCCCGCTCTCAAAAGCGCATCTCTGGGAGGTCGGCTGCGGCAGACTTTACGATCTTGAGCTCACTCTTGAAGAGAACGGTGAGATCAAGGATACCGTCTTTTCTTATTTCGGTCTTCGCGAGGTCGCCCTGACCGACCGAAAATTTCTTCTCAACGGCAAGAGTGTCTTCGGCAGATGGGTGCTGGATCAGGGCTTTTATCCCGACGGCATCTATACCGCCCCGAGCGACGAAGCGCTCAAAAACGATATCGTCTATTCGATGCAGCTCGGCTTCAACGGAGCAAGACTGCACCAGAAGATCTTCGAGCCGCGCTTCTTATACTGGGCAGATAAGCTCGGCTACCTCGTCTGGGGTGAGCATGGCAACTGGGGACTTCGCATTCAGGATTTCGAGTCTCTGGCAAACTTCTTGCCCGAATGGATGGAGTCAATCGAGCGCGACTACTCGCATCCCTCTCTCATCGGCTGGTGTCCCTTCAACGAAACCTGGGATCACAACGGCCACCGTCAGGACGACCGCATTCTGAAGATCGTTTATGACATGACCAAGGCGGCCGACGATACCCGTCCCGTCATTGATACCAGCGGTAATTTCCACGTCGACACCGATATTTTCGACATTCACGAATACGATCAGAATCCCGTCACCTTCCGCGAAAAACTGCAAAACGGCATTTTCGTCACCTTCCGCGACCGTCAGCACTACGGAGGACAGCCCTTCTTCGTGTCAGAATACGGCGGCATCAAGTGGAGCGATAAGGAAGGCGGCTGGGGATACGGCGATGCCCCCAAGACCGAAGAGGAATTCATTTCGTGCTATCAGGCGCTTACCGAGACCCTGCTTCAGAATCCCGAATGCTGTGGCTTCTGCTATACACAGCTTTATGACGTAGAGCAGGAGCAAAACGGACTTATGACCTACGAAAGACAGTTCAAATTCGACCCCGCGATCTTCTATGAGATCAATACGAAAAAAGCGGCGATCGAGGAACAGTAACTCTTTTATAACCAAAAAGCACCTTGCCGACGGGCAAGG
>JAFVYN010000063.1 GCA_017508605.1 Clostridia bacterium | reverse complement strand
GATACGCAACGGATCGCATAGGGGAATTCCTCGATCGAGGGAAGCACGGGGATGAGCGAACGCTCAGCGAGAGCGCCGTGGCCGATCTCACGTCTGCCGGGCGAACGGGTGGACTTGGCTTCACCGGTCGAGAAGCCGGGCATGTTGTAGTGGTGCATATAGCGCTTGGATTCTTCTTCGTCGATGGTGTCGAGCATCTGAGCATCCTTGATGGTGCCGAGAGTCGCGACGGTGAGAACCTGAGTCTGACCTCTGGTGAAGAGGCCGCTGCCGTGTACTCTGGGGAGAAGGTCTACTTCTGCCGCAAGAGGACGGATCTCGTCAAGACGTCTGCCGTCAACACGCTTCTTGTCAACGAGAAGCCAGCGGCGGACAACCTTTTTCTGCATTTTGTAAACGAGTTCGGGGAGCATCGTGTCGAGATTTTCATACTTGTCCGAGAACTTTTCGAGGATCGCGTCCTGAATGGGCTGCATTCTGGCGTCGCGTACCGTCTTGTCATCGGTGTCGAGAGCGACCATGAGATCCTGTTCGCAGAAAGCGAAGATCTCGTCGAACATATCGTGGTCAAGCTCGCAGGAAGGATAGCTGAACTTGGGCTTGCCAACCTCAGCAACGATACCGTTGATGAAGGCACAGAGGCGCTTGGCTTCCTCGTGAGCCAGCATGATGGCGTCAAACATGGTGTCATCGTCAACCTCGTTTGCGCCTGCTTCGATCATAACGACCTTCTTTTCGCTGGCGGCAACGGTGAGCTGAAGAGCCGATCTTTCTCTCTGCTCGCTGGTGGGGTTGATGACAAGCTCGCCGTCAACAAGGCCTACGTGAACACCCGCGATCGGGCCGTTCCACGGAATATCCGAGATCGAGAGAGCGAGGGAGGCGCCGAGCATACCGACAACCTCGGGCGCGCAGTCATTATCGACCGAGAGAACGAGAAGGTTGAGGGCTACGTCGTTGCGCAGATCCTTGGGGAAGAGGGGACGGATGGGGCGGTCGATGACACGCGAGGTGAGGATCGCCTTTTCGGAAGGTCTACCTTCACGGCGAAGGAAGCCGCCGGGAATTCTGCCGACTGCGTAAAGACGCTCGTCAAAGTCGACCGAAAGGGGAAGAAAGTCGATGCCTTCTCTGGGCTTAGCGGATGCGGTTGCGGTTGCGAGGATCGAGGTCTCGCCGTAACGAACGAGGCAGGAGCCGTTGGCAAGGCCTGCTACCTTACCGGTTTCAACGACCAGGGGTCTGCCTGCGATCTCTGTTTTGAATACCTTGTAATTTTCAAACATGTGATTGTTTCCTCCGTAATATTTGAGAATGGTTGCGGAGCATTGTTGAATAGTGAATAGTGAACGCTCTTCGGTGCGACCGAACGCTTGTCCCGTGGGCGAACCACCGCGGCGGGCATTCATTATTCATATTCAATTGCTCCACGGTGAATGAACATAGTAAAACTGTCGTTTGGGTTTGCGATTTCAATATTTCTCGCGGCTTGGACAGCCGCGTTTCGCCGAGGGCGAAAACGAAATATTTGGATTGGGTAATCGCGAAAAAGGGCGTGTGAACGGCGGTTTCGTTTTCGGTGTGTGTACGTTTTATGACGCCGTTCGAAAATATTTCTCGCGGCTTGGACAGCCGCGTTTCGCCGAGGCGAAAACGAAATATTTTGTTTGGGTAATCGCGAAAAAGGGCGTATGAACGGCTTGAGCCGAAATAATACGCCCTTTTGTGTGCAATTACTTTCTCAGACCGAGCTTAGCAACGATAGCGCGGTATCTCTCGATATCCTTCTTCATGAGATAGTTGAGGAAATTCTTTCTCTTACCAACCATTTTGAAAAGACCGCGACGGCTGTGGTTGTCGTGGGGGTTCTTCTTCAGATGTTCGGTAAGATCGGCAATTCTCTTGGTAAGGATAGCGATCTGGACTTCAGGCGAGCCGGTGTCGCCTTCGTGGACAGCATTGTCAACGATGATCTGCTGCTTCAGTTCTTTCTCAAGCATGGTTTTCACCTCATAATAATAATATTTCGATCAGCTAAGCAAACGGCAGGTGAACTACACCCGTAAGCCGAGCTGTCGATGATTTTCGCATTTGCGCAGAGATTCCCCTACGCGTTGCGAAAAGATTATACCATAAAGTTTTGGCGATTGCACTACTTTTTTTAAATATTTACAATTTGTTTACAAGTGAAAAAAGCAGCGGATGAGCGTTTCGTTCTCTCTAAGCTGCTTACCGACGGGTGGCAGGAATCGGCACTGTGGGTCGGCGAGGTCGGTGTCAAGGTGAAAGACTTCGTGCGGTTTCCGACGGGACTGTAAAACTCTACACAGAGGTAGAGAAAAAAACGGCATGAATTTGGTAAAAATGGCAAAAAGAATGGCAAAGTGACCAAAGAATATGGGGTCTGTTTGTGGTAATACACCAAAAATATGTCGAAAAATTGGTTTATTTTCTTCACCGAAGCGACAAGTTCCCCTTGCAAAGTCACATTTCCCATGCTATAATACTACTGTACAGTCAAAATGCACCCGTATGGCAATTTTTTCTTGACAAAAAGGCGTTTTGGTGCTGATTTTCTTAGAGAGAGGACGTATATGAGCTTTGCCGCGATCCACACACTACACATGAATCATAACGAATGGGTCGCGCCCTATGATCTCCACCGCTATCTGGGTGTCCACCGCACTGATGAGGGAGCTTCAAGCGCGTATACCTTCCGTTATTTTGATCCCGAAGCGCACGCCGTGTTTCTGGTGGCAGGCTTTTTATCCTGGGAGATCGGCAAACGAATGAGCCGCACGGCGGACGGTGTCTGGGAGATCACCCTGACGCCCGAGACCTCCCTTGAAGGGGAATGCTATAAATACCGTGTTCTCACAGAAGATGGCGTTTTTTACCGCTCCGATCCCTTCTCCTTTTGTGAGGAAGGGCGCGGCGGCTTTGCCTCGGTGGTGGCAACCGGAATTCCGATGCCGCGCTTTCCCGTGTGGGAGCGTTTCCGTGAAAAAGAGGAGCAACCGTGTCACCTTCTTGAGCTTTCGCTTGCCTCGTTTCTGACCCGTCATTCCCGCTTGCCCTTTGAAAAAGGAGCTTCTCTTTCCTACCGCGAGCTTTCCTCGCCGCTTGCGATCTATACCAAAAACACCTCGTTCACCCACGTGAAGCTTCTGTATCCGAGCCGCGGCATTTCGGGGTCCTTTCACGCACCCGATCCCCGTCATGGCAGGGCGGAGGACTTCTTCGGGATGGCACACAGCCTTCACCGTTCGGGTGTCGGGCTGCTCCTGACCTTCCCGTATCCGAAGGACATGTATGAAAGCGCGCTTTTACTCTCGGCAAGCGATTATTATCTTGACAGCGGCGCCCTTGACGGCATTGCTTTTGAGCCGAGTGGCGAAAAGGATCCCCTTGCGCTCTCCTATCTCATCGAAGGGCTTTCGTTCCTTCAGAAGCGCTATCCCTTCGCGGTCTTTTCTGTTGACGCATCTGCAGACATTCCCGTTGACGCGCCCGAGAACGGCAGTGACAGGGTATTTGTCCGTGACCGCAAAAGAGAAGACGTGCTTTGCCGCTATCTCTCACTTCCCTTTTCGGAGCGCGCCGCGTCACTTACCGATCTCATCGGAGCGCTTTTGCAAAAAGGCAGTATGGCATCGCAGTCCTTTTCCTTCACGCGGGGCGGCGAGCATTCGCTGATGGAGATATTCTACGGGGATTATGAGCAAAAATTTTCCGAAAGCCGTCTGTATCACATGCTGCTGATGGCGGCATGCGGCGAAAAGCTTTCGTTCGTTCTGCAATCGCTGGCACCCTTTCGCCCGTGGCAGGACGGCTTATTGCCCGAGTGGTATATGGCGGATTTCAAGCTTCACCGCGCGCACAGACGGTTTGTCCGCACACTCAATCGGCTGTATCTCACCGAGCCATTTCTTTGGCACGGGGATACTCAAAGAGAGACCGTCTTTACCGACACCGAAAACGGCGTGTTTGCCCTTTTGCTTTCCCGTGAGAGGCGCGCCGTTATGATCTTCAACACCTCAGACAGGCTTTTGTCCGATTACACCCTGCCTCTCGGAGACGGTCGGTATACCGAGCTGTTCTCGTCGGACGAGGAGTCCTTCGCGGGCGAGGGCTACGTGAACAGGCTGACGCTCAAGGCAGAACAGAACGGCATTTCTCTCACACTGGCGCCCTTGACGGCACTGATCTTATTAATAGAAGAATAATACGAATATAAAATACATTTTGGGGGTAAATATGTATCACAAAAAAGAATGTGTAGCCATGCTTCTGGCGGGCGGTCAGGGAAGCCGCCTTTACACCTTAACGGAAAAGACAGCAAAGCCTGCCGTTCCCTTCGGCGGCAAATACCGTATCATCGATTTTCCCCTTTCCAACTGCGTGAATTCGGGCATCGACACCGTCGGTGTGCTGACGCAGTATCAGCCACTTGAGCTGAACGAGTACATCGGCAACGGTCAGGCGTGGGATCTCGACCGTACCTTTGGCGGTGTGATGGTCCTGCCTCCCTATCAGGGCAACAAATCCGCTGACTGGTACAAGGGTACGGCTAATGCCATTTATCAGAATCTCGCCTTCATTGACCGCTACGATCCCGAATACGTTCTCGTTCTCTCGGGTGACCATATTTACAAGATGGACTATGCCGCCATGCTGGATTTCCACAAGAAAAACGATGCCGACTGCACCATTGCCGTCCTGGAGGTCTCGCTTGAGGAGGCATCGCGCTTCGGTATCATGAATACCAATGACGATAACAGCGTTTATGAATTCGAGGAAAAGCCCAAGCATCCCAAAAGCACCAAGGCTTCGATGGGTATTTATATCTTTAACTATCAGAAGCTGAAGAAATATCTCATCGACGATGAGAATACCGAAGGCTCGTCGAATGATTTTGGCAAAAATATCATTCCGAACATGCTGGCGGCGGGCGAAAAGCTCTTTGCGTATCCCTTCTCGGGCTATTGGAAGGATGTCGGTACGATCTCCTCGCTCTGGGAGGCGAACATGGATCTTCTCGGCGAGAAGCCGATCTTCAATCTGCACGATCGTTCCTGGCGCATCTTCTCGCGCACCTCGGCAATGCCTGCACAGTATCTCGCCTTGGGCAGTGTGATCGACAATGCCATCATTTCGGAAGGCTCTGAGATCGCGGGTACGGTCAGAAATTCAGTTCTCTTCCCCGGAGTGACGGTGGAAGCGGGTGCCGTTGTGGAGAATGCCGTTGTGATGGGCGGCGTAACCATCAAGGCAGGTGCCCGTGTGGTGAATACCATCATTGCCGAAAATACGGTGGTCGGCGCGGGCGCCGTCATCGGAGACAATACGAAGCCCGGTGACAATATCACCGTTCTCGGCTCGGAGCTTACGATCCCTGCCGGCATGACGGTGGGCGGCGGACTTCTGATCAATGCCGACAAGCTGTCTGAGCTTATGTAAGAGGAGGTTTCACTATGTCTACGTCTACCGGTATTATTTTTTCCAATCTTCACGATATGTCGATCGCCGATCTCACCAGGATCCGCACGATGGCATCGGTTCCCTTTGGCTGCCGTTACCGTCTTGTTGACTTTGCGCTTTCCAACATGGTCAATGCCGGCATTTCGGATATCAGCGTGATCACGCACAATAACTACCGCTCGCTGATGGACCACCTCGGCAGCGGTAAGGACTGGGATCTGGCGCGCCGTTCGGGCGGTCTTAAGATCCTGCCCCCCTTCATTACCACCAATCAGGGTGAGAACAGTCTGTACGATACCCGTCTTGAGGCACTGAAAAACGTGCAGGGCTTTGTTGCTGACATCAAGACTGACAACATCGTGCTTTCGGACTGTGACGCGATCTGCAACATCGACCTTCGCCGTGTGATCGAATATCACACCGAAAACGGCGCGGACGCCACCTGTGTTGTCACGAAAAAGACGCTGGTTCCCGAGACCTCGGAGAAATACCGTCTGATCAAGTCGAACGCCTCGAATGATGTGACCGACGTTCTGGCGCATCCCAAGAATTTCGCGGGCGAGGGCGACGTGCTGGTCAATATCTGGATCTTTGACCGCCGTTATCTTCAGAGCGTGCTTGCCGATGCCTCGGCGCACGGCTACAAGAGCTTTACGACCGACGTGATCCTCAAGAATCTCGGCAAGAACAAGATCAAGGTCTATCATCACTACGGCTATTATGCCGGCATCGACTCGATGGCGGGCTATTTCTCGGTCAACATGGAGCTGCTTGACGCCAAGACCCGTGAGGCGCTCTTCAAGGTCAAGGAGAGACCGATCTACACCAAGGTCAGAAACTCCGCTCCCACCAAGTATACCGAAAGCGCTGTCGCGAAGAATTCGCTGATTGCCGACGGCTGCGTCATTGAGGGCACGGTTGAGAATTCCATCCTCTTCCGCGGCGTACACGTGGGCAAGGGTGCCGTTGTTAAAAATTCGATCCTCTTCCAGGATACGCAGGTTTTGTCGGGTGCTTCGATCAACTGCGTGATCGCCGACAAGAACGTCGTGATCCGTGACGGCGTCACGCTCTCGGGTCATCCCACAATGCCCTTCTATATCGAAAAAAATAAAATGATCTGATCCCGAAAGGAAACTGTTATGTCTAAAATTCTGTTTGTAGCGGCGGAAGCTGTACCCTTTGCCTCGACGGGCGGTCTCGGTGACGTGATCGGATCTCTGCCCGAGGCGATCGTTAAGGCGGATAAGTCGGCTGACGTCCGCGTGGTACTGCCCCTGCATGAAAAGATCACCCCCGATACCCGCATGCAGATGACGAAGGTTGCGGAATTTACCGTGGCACTGTCCTGGCGCAATCTGTACTGCGGCGTCTGGTCCTTGAAAAAGGGCGGTGTGACGTATTATTTCATTGATAACGAATACTATTTCAAACGCCCCAAGCTCTACGGCGAATATGACGATGCCGAGAGATATGCTTACTTCTCCAAGGCGGCGATCGACATGCTGCCCCACATCGGCTTCTATCCCGATATTCTTCACGCACATGACTGGCAGGCGGCGATGTCGGTGATCTATCTGCGCCGCATGTATTCCTATCCCGACATCCACACGGTCTATACCATTCACAACATCGAGTATCAGGGTGTTTATAATTTCTCGATCCTCTCCGATGTTCTCGGTCTTTCGACGGCTGACAGCGAGATCCTTGAATACCGCGGTGACATCAACTTCACCAAAGGCGCGATCGTTTGCTGTGACAAGCTGACCACCGTCAGCCAGAAATATTCTGAGGAGATCCGCACGCCCTTCTACTCCTACGGTCTTTACCACGTGATCAACCGTTTCTCCTTCAAGACGATGGGTATCGTCAACGGCATTGATTATAAGGTGTATAACCCCAACACCGACCCCGATATTCCCGCCAATTATTCCTACAGCCGCAATCTGAAGAACAAGACGCTCTGTAAGACCGCTCTTCAGGAGAAGGTCGGACTTACCGTCTCTCCCGACACCCCGATGGTGGCGATGATCACCCGTCTTGCTTCGCATAAGGGTCTTGATCTCGTCAAGCGCATCATCGACGAGGCGCTTGCCACCGAGGATATGCAGTTCGTTCTGCTCGGCACGGGCGAGAAGGATTACGAGGACTTCTTCCGCGAGCTGGAGAGCCGTTTCCCCGGCAGGGTCAGAGCGCTGCTTGAATTCAACAAGAAGCTCTCCAAGGAGATCTATGCCGGCGCCGACCTCTTCCTGATGCCCTCGAAGAGTGAGCCCTGCGGTCTTTCGCAGATGATGGCGTCGCGCTACGGCACGGTGGCGATCGTCAGAGAGACCGGTGGTCTTTACGATACCATCAAGCCCTTCGACCATACCACGGGCGAGGGCAACGGCGTGACCTTCGTGACATATAATGCTCACGATATGCTGGATGCCATCCGCCGCGCGCTGGCGCTCTATCGCTCCAAGGATTTCAAGCTCCTCAGAAAGAACGCAATGACCACCGACTTCTCATGGGAGATCTCCGCAAAACGATATCTTGCCATGTACGAAGACGTGCTGTCGCTTTATTAAAGCGTATACCCAAACCGCACTTCCCGACTCTGTCGGGAGGTGCGGCGGGGTTTTTATCGAGCGAAGATCTTATTTTTTCAGAAAATGAGATCCTTTTTCGGTCAAAACCGATGTCAATACACTACAATATAAAGGAAGAAACCACTATGGCTAAAACTGTTAAGGTTACGGCAACCGATTCCCCGAACACAGCGGTGAGCGGCGCAAAGCTGCCGTCGCTCACCAAAAAATATCTCACCGAAATGCTCGAAAAGAAGCTTTCGCGTTTCTATGGCACAACGATGCGTGAGGCAACGAAGGATCAGGTCTATCGCGCGCTGCTTCTCACCGTGAAGGATATCCTTTCTCAGAAAAGAACCGAGTTCAAGCATAATGTCAACAACCAGGAAGGCAAGAAGATCTATTATCTCTGCATGGAGTTTCTTATCGGCAAAAGTCTGCGCAACAACCTGATGAATCTCGGTGTCGCCGATAAGATCTCGTCGATCCTCGGCGCGATCGGGATCTCTCTTGACGAGCTTTACGAGATCGAGCAGGATCCCGGTCTTGGCAACGGCGGTCTCGGCAGACTTGCCGCTTGCTTCATGGACGCTCTCACCTCGCAGAATTATTCGGCAACCGGCTTTTCGATCCTTTACGAATACGGTCTTTTCAAGCAGAAGATCATCGACGGCGATCAGATCGAGCTGCCCGATACCTGGATGCCCTCGGGTGAGCCATGGTTGGTTCCCCGTACCGACAAGACCTGCACCGTCCGTTTTGGCGGTCAGATCAAGGAGGAGTGGAAAAACGGCAGATGCGAGATCACGCATACCGACTATACCGAGGTTCAGGCGATCCCCTATGACATGATGATCTCGGGCGCTGATTCCGAGGCGGTCAACTCGCTCCGTCTCTGGAAAGCCAAGAGCATGAATCAGAATTTCAATATGTCCCTCTTCTCGCAGGGTGAATATATCCGCGCGATGGAAGAATCCACCCGTGCCGAGATCCTTTCCAAGGTGCTGTATCCCGCCGACGATCACGAGGGCGGTAAGCTGCTCCGTCTGTCTCAGCAGTATTTTCTGGTCTGCGCTTCGCTGCAGAGCATCATTGCCGACCATCTGCGCACCTACGGAACGCTTGCCAACTTCTCCGAGAAGGTCGCAATCCACATCAATGATACGCACCCCGCTCTCGTCGTTCCCGAGCTGATGCGCATCCTCATCGACACCTATTCCTACACCTGGGAGCATGCCTGGAGCATCGTTACCAAAACGGTGTCTTATACCAATCACACCGTTATGCCCGAGGCACTTGAGACCTGGGATGAGGGTCTCTTCCGCTTCCGTCTGCCCCGTCTTCACATGATCGTGAGTGAGATCAACCGCCGTTTCTGTGCCGAGCTCTGGAACCGCTATCCCGGTGACTGGGACAGAATTACCGGTATGTCGGTCATTTCTCACGGCGCTGTCAAAATGGCAAATCTTTCAGTTGTCGCCTCACACACTGTCAACGGTGTGTCGAAGCTTCACTCCGAGATCCTGACCGACACCATTTTCAAGAATTTCTATCACGATACCCCCGAAAAATTCACCAACGTGACTAACGGTATCGCATACCGCCGTTGGTTGTGCTATTCGAATCCCGCGCTTGCCAACCTGCTTGACGAGACGATCGGCAAGGGCTACCGCAAGGATGCCGCCGAGCTTGAAAAGCTTTTGAAATTTGCCGATGACAAGACGGTGCTTGATGCCCTTGACAGGATCAAGCATGAGAATAAAGTGCGCTTCTCGAATCATATCATGAGACGGAACGGCATCAAGGTCGATCCCGACTCGGTCTTTGACGTTCAGGTCAAGCGTATGCATGAGTATAAGCGCCAGCTTCTCAACGCCCTTCACATCATTTCGCTTTACGTGGCACTCAAGGAGAACCCCGATCTTGACATGCGTCCCAAGACCTTCATCTTCGGCGCCAAGGCGGCGGCGGGCTATTATCTCGCCAAGGAGATCATCAAGCTGATCTATGAGATCGGCAAGGATCTTGAGAAGGATCCGAAGCTTTCGAAAAAGCTTTCGGTCATTTTCCCCGAGGATTACAACGTTTCTCTTGCGGAGGTATTGATCCCCGCGGCGGACATTTCCGAACAGATCTCGCTTGCCGGTAAGGAAGCAAGCGGTACGGGCAACATGAAGTTCATGCTGAACGGCGCTCTGACCCTCGGTACGCTTGACGGCGCCAACGTCGAGATCGCCGAGGCTGTGGGAAGCGACAATATCTATATCTTCGGTCATACCACCCCCGAGGTCGAGGATCTCTGGAAGCAGGGCTATCACGCCATAGAGTATTACACCAAGAGCTCCACCCTTACCAAGGCTGTCGACATGCTGAAGAAGGGCTTTAACGGTGTTTCCTTTGAGCATCTGTATCAGTATCTCGTCTACGGTGGCGGCGGTGTGGCTGACCCCTATATGTGTCTTGCCGACTTTGACGCGTATCTTGCCGCGCACAAGACGATCGAGCGCGATTACGAGGACCGCGACAAGTGGAACAGAATGTCGCTTGTCAATATCGCCAAGAGCGGTATCTTCTCGGCTGACCGTTCTATCCGCGAGTATGCCGACAATATCTGGGGTATCAAGCCCATTTTCAAGAAAAACAACAAATAACAAGTTTTTTGGAGATTTATGCCTCTTTCTTCTTACCGTATCTCGCTCGACGTAAAAAGCCGTCGACATGATTTCGCGTATCTCTTCTCTGCCTTTGACAATGAGGATACGCTGACCTTCTCGCTGACGCTCTCCCGTCAGCTTGGCGCGTTTTCGCCCGTGCTGGAATTATACGATGCCGACGAGCATGCCCAACGGCTGACCTTTGCCTTCTCCTGGCAAAGCACCGATTATGATACCGAGCTTTACACCCTTCAGCTTCCCTTGCGGAAGCTGAAGGGACTGTATTATGCTTCCTGTATTTTTGAATCCTGCGAGGGAATGCTTCGCCTTTCATACGATCCGATGCATTATACCTACCGTGCCGCGCGGGCAGATGAGGCGTATGAGCCGGTGGGCTTTACGGTATACGAAGCCTCGTACGAGACGCCCGATTGGTTTTCGGGCGGGATCCTCTATCAGATCTTCGTCGACCGTTTTTATCGAGGCTCGGTGGCAGTTCCCTGCCGTGAGGACGCATGCCTTGATCCCGACTGGAGAACGGGATCCCGCAGTATCCCCCCTATCGCGGCGCACCCTTTTCGAACAATACCTTTTTCGGGGGCACGCTTTACGGTGTTGCCGAAAAGATGGACTATCTGCAGTCGCTCGGCGTGACGGCGATCTATCTTTCTCCGATCTTCTCTGCTTTTTCGAATCACAAATACGATACCGCCGATTATTTCAAGATCGATGAGATGTTCGGTGGGGAGGAGGGCTTTCGCGCGATGCTCGATGCCGCCGCCTCGCGCGGGATCCGTGTGATCCTGGACGGCGTTTTCAATCACACCGGAGATAACAGCCGCTATTTTAATAAATACGGAAAATTTGATACCCTCGGTGCGTATCAGTCAAAGGAATCCCCCTATTATACCTGGTATGAGTTTGAGCGGTTCCCCGACCGCTACCGTTCGTGGTGGGGCATTGATATTCTGCCTGCGGTCAATACCGATCACCCCGATTACCGCCAATTCATCTGCGGCGAGGACGGTGTCATCCGCCGCTATCTGAAGGCGGGAATCTCGGGATGGCGGCTTGACGTGGCGGATGAGCTTTCGGAGGATTTTATTACCTGCCTCCGCCGTGCCGCGCGCGAGGAGAAGCGGGACGCTCTGATCCTCGGCGAGGTCTGGGAGGATGCCTCCAATAAGGTCGCCTACGGTGCGCTCCGCCGTTATTTCTGGGGCAGTGAGCTTGATGGCGTGATGAACTATCCCGTCGGCAACGCCATTATCGACTATCTGCTCTCCGGCGATGCCGCACCGCTCTTTGCGACCCTCAAGCGGCTCTACGCCCATTATCCCAAGGCTGCCTCCGACGTGAACATGAATCTTCTCGGCACACACGACACCG
>JAFVYN010000062.1 GCA_017508605.1 Clostridia bacterium | reverse complement strand
GTGTTCTGATGCGGTACGCTCTTTGAAAAAAAGAACGAGATAACAAGACTAATGTAATAAGGAGAAAATAAACATGAAAAACAAAGGCTTTATTTCGCTGACGGCATGCATGCTTGCTTTTTTGATGCTGTCTTTTCCCGTAATCGCTTTGGGTATGGACGAAAGTGCCTCTTCGGCATTCGTACCCGACACGAGCGGCGGATATTACGAAGAATTTACCGACCCCACGCTCTCAGATGATGATGTGATCGGCGGTGTGATCGGCGGCGGTCAGATCGAATTACAGGATTACACCGTGATCACGTCATCGGTTGTACCGGATGGTGTGTATGCCATCGAGAATCTGGGTAATGCCAACCGCTGGATGGATCTGCAGTATAATCAGTTAGAGCCGGGCGCACGTATTCAGCAGTATGCATATGCGTCTTCTCCCGCGGAAAGCTTCAGCCGCGCAGGGCTGTTCAAGATCTCAAAATCCGCGGTTACGGGATATTACATCATCCGACTGATGATGAACAATCTTCTGACCTTCGATTTTGACGGAACGGCAGTAAAAACCAAAACCATTCCCGCCAATGATGCTGACGTTCCGTACGCATCGCAATTTGCTATTGAAAAACACGCATCGGGTGGCTATACCCTCCGTCCCTTGGGCGGTAATACAAGCTACGTGGTAGCTGCCAACAACACGACAGCGTCGGGTTCCGCAGGTGCTCCGAACTCGTATCTGATCCAAAGCACCGTTTCATCATCGGGCGCGCAGGCAAGATGGGAGCTGCAGCAATACACAGGTTCGGCGCAGTCGGGCGTTTCGGCAGGAAGTGATCCGAGTATCGGTAACGGCATTACGGTAGGAAGCACAAGTACACTATCGCTGTATGCATGGTCGACGGTGATCGGTGTCAATCATGCGGTGGCAGAAGTGGCTTCGGCATATTCCGACAAGGTAACGCTGACACAAACATCCTATGCCTCGGGTAATAACGTCAAATATTCATTGGCTGCCGATCGGGTCGGAAGGTTTATTCTCTATTACCGCATCAAAAACGCGTCAAGCGGAGTCACAACGGCAAGTTATTCGGGTACGTATTTCGTGACACCCGATCTTGCAAACGGAACGTATTATATTCAGAACGGCGCGACAGGGCGGTATATGGACGTGGAAGGTCCGTCCGCGGCGGAGGGCGCGTATATTCAGCAGTGGTCGTTCAGTACATCAGCGCAAAAGCGATGGACACTCACATCGGCGGGCGGAGGGTATTATACGATCAAATCCGAATACAGCGGCAAATATGTAGGAATCGACTCCTCGGCAGTGTCACAGGTCAAGCAGTATACAGCGGTGAATGACTATACCAAGTGGTATTTTGAGAAAACGGAATCGGGACGGTATGCCCTTCACAACAAAGCGCGTGGAACGGCATATGCCCTCGCTTCACCCTCGGACACGAGCGCGAACGGCGTCGATCTCACAATGTCCGGCTATACCAACGACACAAGCTATCGCGATGAGTGGCTCATATGCTCGCGTGTTATGTCAATCGTGAATTATTATGATGAATCGGTTGCGACACATACCACATATTCGCAGTATATTCCTTTGATTGAAAATTCAGTCAAATATGTCAATGATTTATTTGGCATACAATTTCATGTGGGGTTCTATATGGATGGAGCTGCTACATTCAAGACGGATGCCGTTGCGAATGGTTGTCCGAATAACGGTTCTGCTTGTACCGATGCTACATGCGGTTTATATTGTTATGGCGATCATCATAAAAACGTCTCCAATATTTCTGAACAGCTTTATTATGGGCCGCGCGAGGATGACCACATATATGTGATGTGGTCGTATGCAACATATTTTTGCATCGATAGTCATTCCCCGGGAATAGCTGCAAACGGGCATACTCAGTTTATCGCTAACGGTCTTGTTTTGGGTTTCCGTCCGGTTGTTCATATAATGAACCCTGCAAAGTATTCATCAAACCTTGAACACAATATGGCAAACGATTTGGCGCATGAGATTATGCATACGTTTGGATTTCCCGAAAGATATACAGAAAACGAACATCAAAAATACAATACGAGCTGCATTATGGGTCAACTTGCCGCTAATCTCAGTCAAACGCATTATAACTCGGTTATAAATAATTCCGATACTGCTTTTTGCGTGGAATGTAAAAAGCTGATGGAAACCACCAATTATTTTAGCAAAGCGTTCCCCGGCAATCAAAATGACTAATGAAAGGAATGATTACATGAAACGAATTGCATTGGGTATCATCTTTATTATTTGTTTGGTAATGTGTTTGGGCTTTGTGGGGTGCGGTGAAAATAACGATCCGATCGAGACGACCACAGCTGAAAAAGAAATCAATACAGTACCAACGACGATCGCCTATGAAGTTTTTACGGAAGAAGATATGACATATATAAAATTCATAGGGTATGAAGAAAAATCATCGATCAACGTAGGTATGCCGTTTCCGTTGGAGTTTCAAACGCCGTATGAAATGAAGGATACGTTGACTAACCGAAAATTGACACAAGAGCAGATCGCTCGGTTAGCAAGATATATGGGGGGAAATCCAAAGAGAGAAGATGGATCGTATGAAATCTGTAACATCAATCATCTTCAAATGCCAAAGGTTTCCGGAGTTGAGAGCTTGGCTCTACGTGAGCCGTATTCGACCTCTTTTGCCGGGGCGCACTATTCTGTGACATTTGATTTTGAAAAAGTGAGCCATGTAACACTTGAAGTCATGACATCTTTAAGGTATTTCCAAATCAAAAATGCGTATTATGACATAGCCTATGATCCCGAAGTGAGTAAAGTTGTTTCTGAAACGACTCTTGAAGACCGAAATGCAACCGAAATCATATACTATTATGGTAAGTTAAATCGTAAATTGGTACATTATCCGTTGAACGTGAACGGAGTAACAATGCTCGTTGCGGAGTACTATATTTTGGCTGAGGATACGTTGCCACTCTGGACTGCAATATATGGCATAAAAGGAGATGTATATTATATTTATTTCTTTATGGAACCCCAAGAGATCCTGAGTGCGGAATGGCTTTCCTTGTTTGATATTCAACCCATACCGGATCTTGTGATTGAATGATACCCATTTCTCCCCCAAGCGCCTTCGGGCGCTTGGGGAGGGCGATAAAAATCTTCACTTTTTTTAAAAAAGATGTTTACAAAAGCGGAAAACTATAGTATAATAATTAGAAAGATCGTGATCGGAAGAGAGTTGGCGATCGGTAGCGCTGACAGAGACGGGTGTCGGGTGCGGGAACGCACGGGCTGAAAGCATCCGAGGGCTACGCTGACTTGTGCACCCGTGAATCGGCTGTGTGATAAGCACGGCACGGCTTGCCCCGTTATCGGCAGAAAAAGTGAGAAATCAAAGTGGAACCGCGCAGTGAGTGAATGCGCCTTTGTGACCGTACGGCACAAGGGCGATTTTTTTATGGACTGCCGCAGGAGGTACTATGGTGTTCCGAAAACCGTCTGATCAGAAAAAAACAAATCAGAAAACAACGAAAGAAAAACGTAAGAAAAGAAATATCATCGGCATGCTTGCCTCGGGGATCGAGAATATCCGTTATGACGTCAAGCAGATCCGTGAGCGCGACCCTGCCGCCGCCTCGGATCTTGAGGTGATCCTGCTATATTCGGGCTTTCATGCCGTTACGGCGCACCGTCTTTCCCATGCCCTTCACAAAAAGGGGCACGTCCTTCTGGCACGTGCCATCAGCCAGGGCATGAAGACCCTGACGGGCATCGAGATCCATCCCGGCGCGACGATCGGAAAGGGAGTCTTCATTGACCACGGCACCGGTGTTGTGATCGGTGAGACCGCCGAGATCGGAGATAACTGCACCATTTATCAGGGTGTTACGCTGGGCGGTACGGGTAAGGACGCGGGCAAGCGCCATCCAACCCTCGGAGCGAACGTCATGGTGGGCGCGGGCGCCAAGGTGCTTGGTCCCTTTACGGTCGGCGCAGGCTCGAAGATCGCCGCGGGCGCGGTGGTGCTGGATGCCGTTCCCGAGAACTCCACCGCGGTGGGTATTCCCGCCCGTGTGGTGCGCAAGGGCAATCTCCGTGTCGGCGCGCTCGACCAGGTCCACATCCCCGACCCCGTCTCTCAGGAGCTTTGCCGTATGTCCGCTCGCATCGACAAGCTCGAGAAAAGCATGGCGGAAGAGAAGCACACGCCCGAAGAGGCATAATATCGGAAAACATCCCTTTTTTCCATAAAAAATATGCGAGATTTAGCTGTATATCTTGACAAGAATGACAAAAGGTGATATACTGATGTCAACATACCGAGCCTTTTGGCTTTGGTAGAGTTTAGGAAAAGAGGTATTTCCCCATGAGCGCACAGCAGGTTTTTGACGCAGCACAGGCAAAATACAACGAAGTCATTGACACCCTCACGAAGTTTGCTAACATCATTGAAAAGGCAACCGAGGGTAAGTTCTCCACCGATATCGCACTCGTTCAGTTCGACTGCATCCTTCAGTACATGCTTCTCCACGAAGCGGTTGCTGACGGCAAGATCTCGCATGTTGAACAGCAGTTTATCAACTTCATCACCGACAGAGGTGACATTCTCAAGGTCGTAAAGGCAAAGACTGACGTTGAGATCACCTGGGATTCTCTGGAAGCGATTTCGGGCGAATCCGGTCAGAAGCTTCTCAAGGCGCTGACCCCCACTTACGCTGAGCTTCTTGAAGATTTCGTCGGCTCTGTTGCCAAGGTTGACGGCTACATCAAGGAAGTTGACCTTCTCAAGCTGATCAACGACAACATCATCGCGATCTTCGCTCTCTTTGCGCAGGTTGACGGTGAAGCTTCGGACAGCGAACGCGATTCTGTCATCAACGCATACGTTGATCTCTTCCTCAACTATTACACCAAGGCTGTGGAAGACGCAGAAGGAGAATAATCTTTGATCACGAAGGGCTGCTGCATGTCATTGCGGCAGCCCTTTATATTGGATATAACGCAATTTGAAAAGAGAGGATCTCATATGAAGCTCTATAATACCAAAACCAAGCAAGTCGAAACGCTTGTGACCCATACGCCACACCACGTGGAGATGTACACCTGCGGACCGACGGTCTATCACTACGCGCACATCGGCAATCTCCGCACCTATATGATGGAGGACGTGCTGGAGCGCTATCTCATCTTTGAAGGCAATACCGTCAACCGTGTGATGAATATTACCGACGTCGGCCATCTGACGAGCGATGCCGATACCGGTGAAGATAAGATGCTCAAGGGCGCTAAGCGTGAGCATAAGACGGTGATGGAAATCGCCGCCTTCTACCGCGATGCCTTTTTTGAGGACTGCCGCAAGCTGAATATCAAAAAGCCCGACACCGTCGTGCCCGCAACCTCCTGCATCGACGATTTCATCCGCACCATCGAGGGACTTCTCGAAAAGGGCTTTGCCTATATTGCGGGGGGTAATATCTACTTCGATACCTCCAAGATCAAGGAGTATTATACCCTCACGAGCCACGCGGCGGAGGATCTGAAGGTCGGCGTTCGCGATGACGTGTCGGAGGACGGCAACAAGAGAAACAAATCCGACTTTGTTCTGTGGTTTACCAAGTCGAAGTTTGACGATCAGGAGCTGAAGTGGGATTCTCCCTGGGGTGTCGGTTATCCCGGCTGGCATATCGAATGCTCCTGCATTTCGATGGTGCATCAGGGTGAATATCTCGATCTGCACTGCGGCGGCGTCGACAATATCTTTCCCCATCACACCAACGAGATCGCGCAGAGCGAGGCGTTCCTCGGTCACGAATGGTGCGGCCATTGGTTCCACGTTCACCATCTCAATGACGAGAGCGGTAAAATGTCGAAGTCAAAGGGCGAATTCCTGACGGTGTCCCTGTTGGAATCGAAGGGCTATGATCCCCTCGCTTACCGTTACTTCTGCCTGGAATCGCATTACAGAAAGCCCCTCACCTTCTCGTTCGAGGGTCTTGACAATGCCGCCAAGGCGTATAACAAGCTGATCAACCGCATTGCCGCTATCGAGCCGGAGGGCGCTTGCGATGCCGCTGTTTTCTCGCGCTATTATAACGACGTCAGAACCGCGGTGGGCAACGATCTGAATACCGCGATGGCGATCACACTGCTGTATAATATCTTAAAGGAAAAAACAAGCGGCAATACCAAGCGCGCCGTGATCGATATCATCGATCAGGTGCTGGCGCTGTCTCTTTTGAAAAAAGCCGATGCCAAGCGCAAGGAGGCTGCCGACGCCGCCCGTGCGAAGGCGGAAGCGGAAGCCGCTCTTCACCGTGACGATCCCGAGGCGGAAGCCATCGAGGCTCTCATCCGTGAACGTGCCGAAGCGAAGAAGGCGAAGAATTACGCGCGCGCGGACGAGATCCGTGCCGAGCTGCTTGCACGCGGCATCGTTCTGACCGATACCGCGCAGGGCACGACCTGGGCAAGACAGTGAAGCGGCTGTATGCCATTGGCGAGGCGCTGATCGACTTCATTCCCTCGGCTGCCGATACCCCGCTTGAGGAGGTCGGTGCCTTCAGCCCGAAGGTCGGGGGCGCGCCCTGTAACGTGGCGGCGATCTATGCGCTTCTCGGCGGAAAAAGTACGGTTTTGACCGCCGTCGGCAAGGATGCCTTCGGCAATAAGATCATGAATACGCTCAGGGAGTGCGGGGTGGACGTCTCACGCGCGGTCAGAAAGTCCGAAGCCAAAACAGGACTTGCCTTTGTGGGGCTTGATCAAAGCGGGGAGCGATCCTTTTCCTTCTACCGCTCGCCCTCTGCCGATCTTTTGTATAGCGAAGCTGACCTGCCCGATACTCTTGACGATTGCGCCGTTTTGCATTTTTGCTCGGTCGCTCTTATGGAGTCGCCGATGAAACGGGCGCACCGAAGGGCGATCGCGCTTGCCAAGGCGTCGGGCGCTCTTGTGAGCTTTGATGTCAATCTGCGCTTTTCTCTCTGGGAGGATCGAGGCGCTTTGTATCAAGCCGTGTGGGAATTTCTCCCCATGGCGGATATCGTCAAGCTGTCGGAGGAAGAGGTGGCATTCGTCACAGGGGAGACAAGCCTTGTCAGAGCCGCCAAAATGCTTCTTTTTCATTGCCGATACGTGATCGTCACCCAAGGGGAGAAGGGCGCGACGCTCTTTTATCTCGACAATACCCCCGAGGACTACGGAATGCGTGAGGTCTGTGTCGGGGCGCCCGAGACCGTTCGTGCCATCGATACCACCGGCGCGGGGGATGCCTTCATCGGCACTTTCCTCTATTTTCTCAATGCCGCGCCCGTCCCCCTCGACGCCATGCGATCCGACGACTTTGCCGCGCTCCTCAGCTACGCCAACACCGTCGCCGCCTCCACCACCCAATACCCCGGTGCCATCGAAAGCTACCGCAAGGCGCTGTCAAAATAAAACGGGATAGGCGGAAAAAGCAAGAGCGGAGAATAGGTGCTGTTCTTAGCGGAGAATATGAAAATACCGCTAAATGCGAGCATCGCATTTGACTAGTCAAATGCTTTATGGGCTAAGCCCAAACCCTTATACAGAAGAAAGAGATAACAAATCGGTTCGTAACCGAAATGTTATCTCTTTTTCTGCTTTGTGAAGTTTTTGCTATCGCAAAAGTGAAGTTGCTACGCAGTGAAGTTTATGGCACAGCCAAGCTGCGCAAAGCACAAGTGAAGTTAAGTTTGCCCATCACTTCGCCGTCAGGCGAAACTTCACTCACAAAGTGAACTTCACTATCGAAGATAACTTCACTTGCCCAAAGGGCAATCTTAGTTTCAGTGTGTTCTCCGTTAAGGATAACACGCTAAGCCTTCCGCTCTTGCTTTTGCTTTTCAGTTTTAAAGCGTATGAACCGGGCTTTAACAATTCTTTTGATCCATCTATAAGATAAGAATCTTGTAAAAAGGAGGAGAAAAAATGGATGAGCTCTTGTATAACGATCTTGCCAAGGCGGTGCAGTATTATCAGGTTCGGGAAGAACTGACAGCTCGGATCGAGCGGGAGGAAGAGATGATCGCACAGTCAGAGGCGGATTTTAGCGTGGCTCTTGACAGCAGGAAAAAACCAATGATCTCTTGAAGTCAATAGAGTTTTTACAGCTTTGGCAATATCTTGACCGAAAATCATAAGCATTTATGCTTAAATAATAATACAAAGGAGTATTCCCGTGCAAAATCAAATCAATCCCAGCAAAAAAAGATCTCCAAAAAATCTTGGTTAGTCACACTTCTGCTTCTTCTGTTCTCCAATTGTTTGCACCGCTTTTATGTCGGTAAGATCGGAACAGACATCATCCGGCTTCTTACCGGTGGTTGCTTCTTGGTGGGTCTTTTTGCAGATCTATATAAGCTTCTGACCAATAACTTCACCGATAAAAACGGCGCCTATATTATCAGACAGTAAGACTGCCGTAAATTTGAAGTGAGATCCTTGCCGGATTCTCAACAAAAAAATTGACCGCCTCCAAGAAGGAGGACGGTCGATTTTTTATAAGATTCTTAGCTTCCGAGGATTCATCACGCCTCGGGGAGGGGGGAGGTGGTGAGGGTTTCAATGAGCTTGACGAGGGGGCTTTGCTCAACGTAGGAGATGAGGTTCTTCCACTCGGCTTCGGTCAGCTCGACGGCGTCGCGCGTGTTTTCGGGGGTAGCGGGGAAGTCGGCATCGGCGTCAAAGGTGAGCGAAAGCTCAGGCTTCAGAAAGACGCCGCCCGAACCGATCTCGGTGATCGTCAGAGAAGCGGTAGTCTTCGTCAGCGTGATCTCGCCCTTGACGGTGAGGGTGGTATCCTCGACGTCGAACGTCAGCTTGAAGGTACGCGCCTCGCTGTTGTAGGTATAGGTGGCAAGTGTCTCGGGCGTGCTGTTTCCGGTGGCGGCGGTCAGGGTGTATTTCGTGACGGCATCCTCTCTTGATTTGTTCAGTGCGATCGAGAAGGATTCGCCGCTGTCACCGTCGGAGGATTCGGCGCTGCCCTCAAGAGAGATGGCGTTCTCACCGAAGAGCGCGTTCAGAGAAAGTGTGATCTCTTCTTTCTTGCCCTCCTTTTGGGTGAGGGATATCAGTACGGATTCCTTGACGAGATAGGCGTCCTTCAGGGTCACGTAGACCTTCAGGGTCATATTCAGTGTGAGCGTTTCGTCGAGGGCGTCGAAATCAAGCTCTTCAAGAACGGTGTTCTTTTCGGCTTCGGGGAGATTTGCGAGGTCGAGCAGCTTGAGCAGGACGGCGCGGAGGACGGCGTTGTCGAGCGTGAAGGTCAGCTCGGCGCAGTCTTCGTCGTTCAGGGTAGTCTCGGCGGCGGTCATATTCATGAGAGAAATGATCTCGCGGAGGGTCTTTTCATTTTCCTCTGCGCGCTCGAGAAGCTCGGTGATGCCCTGTGTCTTCATGGCTTCGATCTGCTGCTTGAAGGCGTTCAGTGCCTCGGGATCCGGTGTTTCGCCGCCCGAGACGAGCTGAGAAAGGGCGCTTGAGGGGAATTTTTCCTCAAAGGTATCATACAGGATGGCGATCGGGCCGTGGACACCGAGCAGGCTCTCGGAATCGAGGATCGAGCCGTTTTCATCCTGAAACAGGTTGACGGCATAGGTCGAATCGTTCTCGCTGAGGGTCAGCGAAAGCGCGGCGCGCTTGCCATCGGTGTCGGTATACAGGGTGGCGGCAATATCGTGGATGCCGTAGCCGGGGATCTCGCCCCCGAAGGTGAGGGCAACAGAGCCTTTTTCGGTTGCCTGTTCGGCGATCTTGCCGATGCCGTAATCGTCATCAAAGAAGCGATCCATGGCGTTTTCCTCCGCCTTGGTGAGGGCAGAAAGCGGGTCGTCGGTCACGTCGGCGATCGAAAGCTCGTCGCAGGAGGTGAAGCACAGCAGGGCAGAAGCCAGCACGGTCAGTGCCAGCACAAGAGAGAGCAGTCGTTTCATAAGGTAACTCCTTTCAGAAAATCAGGGCGATCGGGGTGTCAGGGGAGAAGATCGCCGAAATCAAAATCAAACCAAGGGTCATCGTCCTCTTCGGTATCACTGCCGCCGAAATCCGAGCCGGGGGTATCGGGGGCTTCGGGCAGAAGATTTTCTGCGAACCACTTGACAACGGGATTCTCGTTGACGTTTGCCATGGTGGCTTCCCACTCGGCTTCGGTCATATCCACGATATCACGGGTGTTTTCGGGCGCTTCGGGGACGTCGACGCCCTTGCGGAAGGTGACTGAGAGGTCAAAGGAGAGCGAGATAAGACCCATTTCCATATCGGTGATGGCGATCTTCGCTTCCTTGCGGCTTGAGGAGATCGCCCCCTTGAGGGTCGCTTCCCCCGCCAGCATATCAAGTGTCAGCTTGAAGGTGCGGTTTTCACGGTTATACGAGAAGGAAAGGGGAGATACGGTGAATTCCTTTCCCTTGATTTTGGTGGTTGTCGAGAAGGTATAGCGGGTATTGATATCGCCCACCGTCTTATGGATGGCGGATTCCATGGAAACAGGCTCGCCGTCGGCGGTATAGCTGCCGACGAGCGCGATCTTTTCGTCGGAGAAGGTGAGAGAGAATTCAAGCGTGCCGGGGGTCTCGTCGCCCTTGTCACCGGCGGAGCCTGTGAGAGAGGCTTTTAGCAGATAGCCGTCGGCAAGCGAAACGTAGACCTTTGCCTCAAGATCAATGGCGCGGCTGTCGAGGGTGTCGAGCGCAAGATCACGGCGCATTGCCTCTTTTTCGTCCTCGGTCAGCTCGGCAAGGGTCATGGCTTTTTCGGCAACCGCGAGAATGACGTCATTGTCGACGGTGTAGGTGATGACGGCGCAGGCTTCGTCATTCAGGGTCTCGGCGGTGATCGTCTGTTTGAGGAGCGCGAGAAATTCATTGGCACGCGCCACAACGGTCTCGCCCGCCTCGGTAAAGGATTCCTCCACGGTATCGGCGGTAGACAGAATGAGCGTCTTAATTTTGGCAATGGTCTCCTTATTCATTTCGAGATACTTCGCAAGGTCGCTTTCCTCAAAACGCTCGCGGAAGGAATCGTACAGAATGGCGATCGCGCCCGACGTGCCGAAGAGCAGCTCGGAATCCAGGATCATGCCCTCCTGACTGAGGTGCGCGTTGATGCCGTAGGGCGTGCCGTTCAGGGTAGCCACAAGGCTTGCCATCGCGAGGCTTTCCTTTTTGTCGGAATAGAGCGTGGCGGTGACGCCGCTTACCTCACCGAGAAGCTCGGACGAGAAGGATACCTCAGTCGAGCCATGCTCGAGGGCATCCGAAACAATGCCGTCGATCCCATAGTCATCGTCGAAAAAGCGAAGCAGGGATTCCTTGAGCGAATCGGAGAGTGCGGAGAAGGGATCGTTTTCGATGTCCTCCAGTGTAAAAGCGTCACAGGATGTGAAGCTGATGAGCATCGATACGATCATCGAAAGCGCCAGCAGTAAAGATACGATTTTTTTCATACCGTTTCCTCTTATGATATGTGATAGTTTTTTTGTACCTTACAGTATAGCACAAAATCGTGTGTTTGTCAATATGCGTGAAGACGGGCGTATTTGCCCGATCTTTTTTCATAAAAAACGGGAAAAAGGTTTGACTTTTATTTTTTCCTGTGTTATACTAAGCTGTAATGATATCGCGTGGAGGTGAAGAGGAAATGAAACGGAAGCTTTTGATCGTTCTGGTCATTCTGTTCGTCATTTCCGTTCTCATCGGCACCTCTCCCATTATTGATTATTTCTATTCTCTTGCCGACGGTGTGACGTCCTCCGCCCCTGTCTCAAGCGCTCCCGACTCCTCTGAGGGAGGGATGGACACGGTGAATGAGAAAACGGTGGTATTTGCCGTCGTTTTATCGGCGCTGACGGTTGCCGTATCCTTTGTGGTCTATCTGAAAAAGCGCAAGGTATGAACACAAGGCTGATATCGGGGCAGGATCTCGCGTACTTCGGTGACGCGGTGGTCGAGCTGCTTGCCAGAGAGAGAATGATCCGTGAGGGGATCGTGGGTGTGAAGGAGCTGAACCGCGAGGCGATGCGTTACGTCAGAGCGACAGCGCAGAGCGCGGCTCTTGACAACATCCTGCCGCTTCTGACCGAAGACGAGATGGCGGTATTCAAGCGGGGCAGAAACAATCACGTCGGCGCGATCCCGAAATCGGCGTCGGCTGTGGAGTATCGCCGCGCGACGGGCTTTGAGGCGCTGTTTGCGCATCTCTGGCTGTCGGGAGAGGAAGAAAGAGCAAGAGAGCTGTTCGCGATCGCCTATCCCACCAAAACAGAATCTTAAAAATTACATAAAACAGGAGACAAAACATGTATTATCTCGGTATTGACCTCGGCGGAACCAACATTGCCGCCGGCATCGTAGACGAAAACTACAATATTCTGAAAAAAGGCTCTGTTCCTACGCTGGCTTCCCGCGGCATTGATGCGGTCATGGTCGATATGGCAAAGCTTTGTCAGTCCCTTCTCGACGAGATGGGTCTGACGGTCGATGATCTCGCCTATGCGGGCATTGCCTCCCCCGGCACGTGCAACAGCGATACCGGTGTTTGCGAATTCTCGAACAACATTGTGATGCTCAACTACCCCATCGCGGAGGTCCTCAAGGAAAAGCTCGGCGTGAAGAAGGTGTATATTGACAACGACGCCAACGCGGCGGCGCTTGCCG
>JAFVYN010000003.1 GCA_017508605.1 Clostridia bacterium | reverse complement strand
CGTTGCAAAGTTCCCCCGTTTTCCGTTCGATAAATTCACCAATGCCTCTAATTTACTCGGTACGCAGATGAAGGCAACGGGTGAGGTTATGGGCATCGGCTCCAATCTTGAGGAATGTCTTTTAAAATCGGTTCGTTCACTGGAGATCGGTGTTTGTCATTTGCATCTTGCCAAGTTTGACGCAATGTCGCAAGACGAGCTTCTCACATATATGAAGGACTTCCGTTACGATAATATTTTTGCTGTAACGCAGGCGATCCGTCTCGGCGTATCACTGGAGGAGATCCACAAGGTAACGAAGATTACCCGTTATTTCCTTGAAGCAATGGCACGTATTGTTGAGGTTGAGAATCTTCTTAAGAATGAAAAGTGGAATATTCGTCTGATGATTCGTGCAAAGACACTCGGTTTCTCTGATAAATACATTGCCAAGTTATGGAACGAGGATGAATTTGCCCTTCGTGAGTGGCGTATCAGCAATCAAGTCACTCCAATTTTCAGAATGGTTGATACACTGCACACCGGCGCCTATATTCCGTATTTCTATTCCTCCTACGGTCATTTCGCAAACGAAAGCGCTTTAAAGAATGACTCTGTTTTGACGCAAAAGAAAAAGCTGATTGTTCTCGGCGCAGGACCGATCCGTATCGGTCAGGGCGTTGAATTTGACTATTCGACCGTTCATGCTGTAACCACTATCAAGAATTCCGGTTACGAAGCGATCATTATTAACAATAATCCCGAGACGGTTTCGACCGACTATACGACGAGCGATAAGCTTTATTTTGAACCTCTGACACCGGAAGACGTACTCAATATTATTGATTTTGAATCGCCCGAAGGCGTTATTGCTTCGCTTGGCGGTCAGACAGCGATCAATCTTGCTGAGCCTCTTGATAAACGTGGCGTCAAGATCGTCGGTACCGATTGTGCTGCGATCGACCGTGCGGAGAATCGCGATCTGTTTGAAAAGATCCTTCATGAGCTTGACATTCCTCAGCCGCAGGGCAGAGCGGTAACGAAGATCGAAGACGGTGTGGAAGCTGCTGCGCGAATCGGTTATCCTGTACTCGTCAGACCCTCTTTCGTGCTTGGCGGACGCGCAATGCAGATCGTCGCCAATGAAGAACAGCTTCGTCACTACTTGAAAACGGCTGTTGAAATTGATGAAGACCGCCCCGTTCTTGTTGATAAGTATATCAGCGGCAAAGAGGTTGAGGTTGATGCCATTTGTGATGGCAGGGATGTATTTGTTCCCGGTATCATGGAGCTTGTTGAAAGAACCGGCATTCACTCGGGTGACTCGATTTCGGTATATCCTTCGTTCAGTATTTCGAATAAGGTCAAGGGCACGATTCTGACCTATGCTAAAAAGCTCGGTCTCGGCATTGGTATTATTGGTCTTTTCAACATTCAGTTCATTGTTGACAAAGACGATAACGTCTTCATTATCGAGGTTAACCCCCGTTCCTCGAGAACGGTTCCGTTCCTCTCTAAGGCAACCGGTTACTCGCTGGCGGATATTGCCACCGAGGTCATTATGGGTAAGTCGTTGAAGGAGCAGGGAATTTTCGATATTTACCCCGAAGAAAAGAAGAGATGGTATGTCAAAGTCCCCGTGTTCTCCTTCAACAAGATACACGGTCTTGATGCCTATCTTTCGCCTGAAATGAAATCAACAGGTGAAGCAATCGGTTATGATGACAAACTGAACCGCGCATTGTATAAAGCACTTCAGGCATCCGGTATGCATCTTCAGAACTACGGAACTGTATTTGCAACGATTGCCGATAAGGATAAAGAAGAGGCGCTTCCGTTAATTCGCCGTTTCTATAATCTCGGTTTTAACATTGAGGCAACACAAGGTACAGCAGAATTCTTAAAGAATAACAATATTCGCACTCATATTCTCAAAAAGATTGGCGAAGGAAGCGAAGAGATCTACGAGTCGATCAGCCAAGGTCACATTGCATATGTGATCAACACAAGTGATGCGGCAACCGGTTCCCAGAGTGACGGTTACGAAATTCGTAAGAGCGCGACAGAGAACAACGTAACGATGTTCACTTCACTTGATACTGTTCGGGTTCTTCTTGATGTGCTTGAAGAAACGACGCTGTGCATCTCTACTATCGATGCGTAAGGGGGCAATATGAAACAAGGGTTCTATACCATTTCTGAGAATACGCCTCTCACCCAAACAGTATACCGCATGAGACTAGTCGGTGATACCGAGAGTATAAAATGCGGACAGTTTATCAATATTTTCATTGACGGTTTATATCTTCGCAGACCGATTTCGGTATGCGACGTCAGTGAAAATGACATTACCATATTATACAAGGTAGTTGGAAAAGGCACCGAGAAAATGGCTGAAATGCCGATCGGGTCAAAGCTTGATGTTTTGACACAGCTCGGTAACGGTTATGATACCGCACCTTCAGGCGACAAGCCTTTATTACTTGGCGGCGGTGTTGGTGTTCCTCCTCTGTATCTGCTTTGTAAAAAACTGATAGCAGAAGGAAAGCAAGTTACGGTTATTCTTGGCTTTAATACGCAGAATGAAGTTTTTTATGAAAAGGAATTTTCCGGTCTCGGCGCTAAGGTCATTGTTGCTACGGCGGACGGTTCTTATGGTGTTAAGGGATTCGTTACAACTGCAATGGATGGAATAGATTATAGTTATTTCTACACATGCGGACCAGAGCCGATGTTGAAAGCAGTTTATCACGCCAGCGTTACAGGCGGTCAGTTCAGCTTTGAAGAGCGCATGGGCTGTGGTTTCGGTGCATGCATGGGCTGTTCCTGTAAGACTTTAACAGGCAATAAACGTATTTGCAAAGAAGGTCCTGTTCTGAAAAAGGAGGAGATTTTATGGCAAATTTAAAGGTTGAACTCTGCGGGATTACGCTTGACAATCCGATTATTCCTGCCAGTGGCACGTTCGGATTTGGGTATGAATTTGCTGAGCTTTACGATATTAATATGCTTGGTACGTTTTCCTTTAAAGGGACGACCAAAGATCCACGCTTCGGCAATCCAACACCCCGTATCGCTGAGTGTACTGCGGGAATGATCAACGCAGTCGGTCTTCAGAATCCCGGCGTAGAAAAAGTTATATCAGAAGAACTTCCAAAACTTGCCACGTGTTTCCATAAAAAAGTCATGGCAAACGTCAGTGGGTTTTCTGTTGAAGATTATGCCTATACATGTCAAATGCTCGATTCCTGTGAACAGATCGGGTGGTTTGAGGTGAATGTAAGTTGTCCGAATGTACACGGCGGAGGCATGAGTTTCGGTACTTCGCCTGAGGCGGCTGCTGAAGTTACGCGTGCCGTCAAAGCAGTTACTACAAAACCTGTTTTCATCAAGCTTTCTCCCAATGTGACAGATATTGTTTCCATTGCCAAGGCATGTGAAGAAGCGGGCGCTGACGGTATCAGTTTGATCAATACACTGCTGGGAATGCGCATAGATCTGAGAACCCGAAAGCCTGTGATCGCCAATACCATGGGCGGTTTTTCAGGAAGCGCTATTTTCCCCGTAGCCCTTCGTATGGTTTATCAGGTGGCACATGCGGTAAAGATTCCCGTTATTGGTATGGGTGGTGTTTCTTCTGCAGAAGATGTAATTGAAATGATGCTTGCGGGTGCTACGGCGGTTCAGGTCGGTGCGGCCAATCTTGTGAATCCGTATGCTTGTCGCGATATTATCAATGATTTGCCGTCTGTGATGGCGAAATATAATATAAACAGGTTAAGCGAAATAATTGGAGGATGTAAATAATGGGAAAAGACGTAATCATTGCCTGTGATTTTGACAGTGCTGAAAAAACATTTGCCTTTCTTGACCGTTTTACCGGAAAGAAGCCTTTTGTTAAGATCGGTATGGAGCTTTATTATGCGGAAGGACCTTCGATCGTTCGTGAGATCAAACGCCGCGGACACAAGGTCTTCTTAGATTTGAAGCTTCATGATATTCCCAACACGGTAAAGAAGAGTATGGCTGTTTTGTCCCGTCTTGATGTTGACATGACAAATCTGCACGCTTCCGGTACTGTTCGTATGATGGAAGCTGCTATTGAAGGCTTGACAAGAGAAGACGGCAGCCGTCCGATCCTGATTGCTGTTACCCAGCTGACCTCCACCGATGAAGAAGCCATGAAGAACGATCTTTTGATCAATAAGCCCCTTCCTGAAGTGGTCATGCACTATGCTGCTAACGCTAAGAAAGCAGGTCTTGATGGTGTTGTTTGCTCGCCTCTTGAGGCAGGCAAGGTGCATGAGGTTTGTGGAAACGCTTTCGTTACTGTGACTCCCGGTGTGCGTTTTGCGGATGGGGATAAGGGTGACCAAAAGAGAGTTATGACGCCTGAAGAAGCTAAGAAGATCGGTTCGGACTATATCGTGGTCGGCAGACCGATTACGGCAGCGGAAGATCCTGTTGCTGCATATGAAAGATGCGTCAGAGAATTTGTGGATTGAGGAGAAAGAAAGATGGAAAGTTACAAAAGAGAGTTTATTCAGTTTTTGCAGAGTGCAGGTGTGCTGAAGTTTGGCGATTTTACTGCCAAAAGCGGAAGAAAGATTCCGTATTTTATCAATGCCGGTGATATCAAAACCGGTGATCAGATTGCGAAGCTTGGCGAGTTCTACGCAAAAGCGTACCTTGAAAAAGTAGGCAACAAGCGTACTGTTCTTTACGGTCCTGCTTATAAGGGCATTTCGATTGCGGTTTCGTCTTCGATCGCTCTGTCTAAAGAAGGACTTGATGTTCCGTTTTTCTTTAACCGTAAAGAAGTTAAGGATCACGGTGAAGGCGGTGTATTTGTCGGTTACGTTCCCAAAAAGGGCGAAGAAGTAGTTATTGTCGAAGACGTGATCACAGCCGGAACGGCAATTCGTGAAAGCATGGCAATTTTATCTTCACTTGAAGATGTTAAGGTTACTGCTACCTTTGTTATGGTAGACCGCAAGGAAAAGGGCAAGACCGAAAAATCAGCTATGTCCGAAGTGGAGGAAGAATTTGGATTCCCGGTATACTCTGTCGTTGACGTTTACGATATCATTGAATATCTTGAGGAAGACGAGTCCAACAAGGAAAATGTTGAACGCATTAAGAATTATCTTGCCATTAACGGCGCAAAAGCTTGACGTGAGGTTGTGATGAGAAGTCTGATTGACATTAACGATCTTTCGGTCTTTGAACTGTATGAACTTATTCAAAGCGCCAATGATATTCTTCAGCATCCTGAAGCATATGCTGAAGCTTGCAAAGGTAAAACGCTTGCCACACTGTTTTTTGAACCGTCGACCAGAACACGTCTTAGCTTCGAATCGGCCATGCTTTCTCTCGGCGGCAACGTCATCGGTTTTTCCGAAGCACAGAGTTCCTCCGCAGCAAAAGGCGAAAGTGTAGCCGATACCGCTAAGACTATCAGCTGTTATGCAGATATCATTGCGATGCGTCACCCAAAAGAAGGTGCCCCTCTTGTTGCCGCCATGAATGCAACGATTCCTGTTATCAATGCCGGTGACGGGGGACACTGTCACCCGACCCAAACCTTAACAGATCTTCTTACGATTCATCGTGAAAAGGGAAGACTTAGTGATCTTACGGTCGGTTTTTGCGGTGATTTGAAATATGGCAGAACGGTTCATTCTTTGATTGCGGCTTTGTCACGTTACAGCGGTATCAAGATCGTGCTGATCTCACCCGAAGAGTTGAAACTGCCAAGTTACGTTATTTATGAGACGTTGAATAAGAACAGAATGACATACCGTCAGTCAACGAGCCTTGAAGAAGCGCTCCCTGAACTTGATGTGTTGTATATGACGCGTATTCAACGCGAACGCTTTGCCGATCCTTTTGAGTATGAACGTCTCAAAGACAGCTATGTTTTAACAAAAGATAAGCTTGTTACTGCAAAAAAAGATCTTTCTATTCTGCATCCTCTTCCTCGCGTGAATGAGATCAGTGTTCAAGTCGACAAAGATCCGCGCGCGTGTTATTTCAAGCAAGTTCAGAACGGAAAGTATATCCGCATGGCTTTGATTCTGAAACTTTTGGAAGAAGCCGCAAAAGATAAGACGGTAAAGCCCTTGGAGGGGGATTTTATCGTGAACAAGATCACATGTACCAATCCTGT
>JAFVYN010000061.1 GCA_017508605.1 Clostridia bacterium | reverse complement strand
GAAGTAGAGGCGCCAACCAAAAGCCTCTCCCTTTGGGAGAGGTGGCGGCGCAGCCGACGGAGAGGGCGAAGCAAACAGGAATCGTTTACTCTCAAAAGAGTACCGTCCGAAAAGGACTTCGACAACAATACCGCAACATAAAAACCGCGCCTTGTGTCAGCGCTGTGGAGGAGAGTGAGCGCTGACACAAGGCTTTGCTTCAGGTTTCGTGGGCGCCGCCCACACCCGCGACCTTTTTGAAAAAAGGTCGATCAAAAACTTTTATACTGGGGAGTGTTGGCAAGGGAAAAGTGAGAGGAGGGGTGAAGAAGGGGTACTGCGGCAAAGGTGGAGTGAGAAGATATTCTCTTTCGGCGGTTCTTTCAAAAATACTTCCCTTCTTTTGACTTTGCTCTTGACAATTTTCAAGTTTTGTGTTACAGTATAGTATATATAGAATTAAACTATTTTAGGAGGATACCAGCATGAAGAGAATCAAGACTGTTGAAACCAAGGAACTGAAGAAGACCACGAAGACCGGCGGTTGCGGTGAATGCCAGACCTCTTGTCAGTCTGCTTGCAAGACCTCTTGCGGCGTGGCTAACCAGCAGTGCGAAAATAACAAGTAATCGGCTGAATGCCATCAGCTTGTTACCACTGACGATTTGTCAAAACGTAGGAAGACGCTGTCTTATTTAAGGCAGCGTTTTGCCTTGTATAGACCCAAATATCTGATAGAGAGGTTCTTATGGTACATCAATACAAATGTAACGGCTACAACATCGTGCTTGATACCTGCTCCGGCTCGGTTCATACAGTCGACGACGTAGCATACGATATCATCGCGATGGTCAAATCGCATACCGAAGACGAGATCGTCGAGGCGATGCTTTCAAAATACGGACATCTGGAGGACGTCAACGAAGAGGAGATCCGCCTTTGCCTTGACGATATCCGTGAGCTTGAGGAAGCGGGCAAGCTCTTTTCCCCCGATGAATACGAATCGCTTGCCATTGATTTCAAAAACCGCTCCAACGTGGTCAAGGCGCTTTGCCTCCACGTGGCGCATACCTGCAATCTGAACTGCTCCTACTGCTTTGCCAGCCAGGGCAAGTATCACGGCGACCGTGCACTCATGACCTTTGAGGTCGGTAAGGCGGCGTTCGATTTTCTGATCGCGCACTCGGGCACAAGACGGAATCTCGAGGTCGACTTCTTCGGCGGTGAGCCGATGCTGAATTTCGACGTTGTGAAGCAGCTGGTTGCCTATGCGAGAAGCATCGAAAAGGAAAAGGGCAAGAATTTCCGCTTTACCTTTACCACCAACGGCATGCTGCTCGATGAGGACGTCATGGATTTTCTCAATAAGGAAATGCACAACGTGGTGCTGTCGCTCGACGGCAGACGGGAGGTCAATGACCATTTCCGTGTGGACTACACGGGCAAGGGCAGTTATGACACCATCGTGCCGAAGTTTCAGCGCCTTGTGGAAAAGCGCGGCGGCAAGGGTTACTACGTGCGCGGCACGTTTACCCACAACAATGTGGATTTCACCAACGATATCTTCCACATGGCAGATCTCGGCTTTACCGAGCTTTCGATGGAGCCTGTGGTCTGTCCGCCCGACGATCCCTACGCTTTGACCGAAGAGGATCTTCCCAAGCTTTTTGAACAGTATGAGATCCTTGCCAAGGAAATGCTGAAGCGCAAGAAGGAAGGCAGACCCTTTACCTTCTATCATTACATGATCGATCTGAAAAACGGTCCTTGCATTTACAAGCGTATCACGGGCTGTGGCTCGGGTACCGAATATATGGCAGTTACCCCCTGGGGTGAGTTGTATCCCTGCCATCAGTTTGTGGGCGATACCGCCTACAGCCTCGGCAATGTTTTTGAGGGCGTTCTCCATCCCGAGGTGCAGGATAAATTCCGCTCCTGCAACGCCTATTCGCGCAAAGAATGCCGTGACTGCTGGGCAAAGCTTTACTGCTCGGGCGGGTGCGCCGCCAACAGCTATCACGCCACGGGTGACGTCAACGGCGTATACCAATACGGCTGTGAGCTGTTCAAGAAGCGCATCGAATGCGCCGTTATGATGCAGGTTGCCGAAAGCGAGGAGGGACTTACTTCCACCGCACCCGTTTCCTCTGATTCCTGCGATGACTGCAGTGACTGCAACTGATATGACGACACCGATTGCCGATTTTCTTCGTGACTATGCCGCAAGACAGAGGATCAGACTGCACATGCCCGGTCATAAAGGCAGATCCTTTCTCGGCTGTGAGCCGTATGATCTGACCGAGGTCTTTGGCGCGGACGTGCTTTCTCAAGCCACGGGCATTATCGGAGAAAGCGAAGCGAACGCGACGGCATTATTTGATACCGCACACACCTTCTATTCGACCGAAGGCTCGACCCTTGCCATCATGACGATGCTGTCGCTCGCCGTGATGACATCGGGCGAAAAGCGCCCCGTGATCCTTGCCGCCAGAAATGCCCACAAAGCCTTTCTGTATGCGGCGGCGTGGCTTGATTTTGAGATCTTGTGGCTGATGCCCAAGGAACAGGAGCATCTTTGTTCGCTAACGGTAACGGCAAATGACGTTGAGAAGGCGCTTACCTCCTCGCACAAGCGTGTGGCGGCGGTCTATCTTACCTCGCCCGACTATCTCGGCGCCGTGACGGATCTCTCCGCCATTGCTTCGGTGACGAAGGCGCACGGTATTCCCCTTCTTGTGGATAACGCGCACGGCGCGTATTTAAAATTTACCGATCCCGACCGCCATCCCATCACGCTCGGCGCAACGGCATGCTGTGACTCGGCGCATAAGACGTTGCCCGTACTCACAGGAGGCGCCTATCTGCACATTGCCAAGGATGCGCCGCGTGAATATATCGAAAACGCCCGCATGGTAATGGCATCCTTTGCCTCTACCTCGCCGTCCTATCTCATTCTTGGCTCGTTGGATCTTGCCAATCGTTACCTTGCGGAAACCTTTTTCGACAAATTCAGCGCGCTTATGCCAAATTCCGACAAATTCCGACAGCGTCTTTTGGCGCTTGGTTTTTCGCTGTACGGCGATGAGCCGTTGAAGATCACCGTGGATGCCGCCTCGATCGGTACGACGGGGGAGGCGCTTTCTGCGTTTCTTCGCTCTCACGGGATCGAATGCGAATTTGCGGATCGGCGCTATCTTGTTATGATGCTTTCGACCGAAACGACCGCCGAGGAGCTGACGCGTACCGCCGAGGTCTTTACCGAAGCGGCTTTGAAGCTAAGGCGCGAGGGGGCGTCCGAACAAAATCCGCCCACACTTGCTCTTCTTCCCTCGGCAATGACGCCCCGTCAAGCCATGCTATCCCCGAGCGAGACGGTCCCGATCGCAGAAGCGCTCGGCAGGATCGCGCATAGCCCGACGGTGTCCTGTCCGCCCGCGATCCCCATCGCCGTCAGCGGTGAGGTCATCACCGAGCAAGCCATCCGCTTGTTTGAATATTACGGCATCACAACCGTCGCCGTAGTCAAAGCATAAAAGCAGCACCCTTGCCGACACACCCCGGTATAAAAGTTTTTGATTGACCTTTTTTCAAAAAGGTCACGGGTGTGGGCGGCGCCCACGAAACCTGAAGCAAAGCCTTGTGTCAGCGCTCACTCTTCCCCTCAGCGCTGACACAAGGCGTGTTTTTTATATTGCGATATCTCTGTCGGAATCCTTTTTGGGCGGTACTCTTTTGGGAGTAAACGATTCCCGTTCGTCACGCCCTCTCCGTCGGCTGCGCCGCCACCGTCTCGCTGCGGCTCGGTCACGCTCCGGCTCTGACTTGCCCCCGGCAAGTCATTCACTACCTTCGCGCCGCTTCGCTACCCGTGGGGAGAGG
>JAFVYN010000010.1 GCA_017508605.1 Clostridia bacterium | reverse complement strand
TCCATAGCGGTATAGGGACGGGGATGACCGATATGAAGTCCCTGACCGGAGGGGTAGGGGAATTCTACCAGTGTAAAGTATTTGGGCTTGGAGGTGTCGGTCTTGGCTTCAAACGCGTGCGCCTCGTCCCACTTCTTTTGCCACTTTTTGTCAATTGTTTTGTATTCGTATCTCATTTTGGCATCCTATCTCCGCCGAAGATGATAAAAGGGCAGGACGGATTCGGCGGTATCCGTTTTGCCGTTATTGGTTCAGTCAATCAAAAGATCGTCAATATTGATCTCTTCGGCATCAGCCCAAAGTTTTTCCAGCTTGTAGAAGTCACGGGCATCGCGGGTGAAAACATGAATGATCACCGAATAGTAATCGAGAAGCATCCACTTGGATTCTTTTTCACCTTCAATGCTTTTCGGTTCAATACCGCAACGTCCGAGCTGGTAATCCAGTTCATCGGCGAAGCTCTTCATCTGTGTATTGGAGTTTGCTGTTACGATGACAAAATAGTCGGTAAGAACGGTATTGTCGGCAACGCGGAGCAGCTTGATGTTGCTTGCTTTTTTCTTGTCGAGGATCGATACTGCCGCTTTTGCGATCTCGAGCGGTTCAGCGTTCGACAAGTCGTAGGGAGTAAAGAGTTCTTCCATATGATTTCCTTTCTTTATTAATGTTTCAGTTCTTGTTTCAGGGCGTGTATGATCTCGTCGGTCAAAGGATGTACGGGACGATTTTGCGCTATGATATGAGAGCGTGTGTCCTCTGAAATGGCGAGAAGATGAATATTCAGGGTCTCAACCTTGTCCGATCGTGTGGCGAGATCATGATAAAACGCCCGTCTTCGCGCAAGGCAGATCGGTGCTGTGCGTGTCGGTTCGATATAATCGGCAAGATAGAGAAGCTTTTCAAAAAGAGTCATATCGGCTTTTCCCGTGGTATGCCAACGGATCGCCGCAAGGATCCCGTCATCAACGAGATCGGGGAAATCGTGCTTTGCGAGTGCGGCACCTGTGATGGCGTGCAGAACGGGAGGGGAAGCGATATCGTCCTTCGTGAGAGGAACTGCCAGCACGTCAGCGAGCGCGATGTGTTCCTCGGAAGAGAGTGATTTGGTAATATCGTGTAAAAGTGCCGCCAGATAAAGACGGTTGCCGTCTTCAGCCGAAAAGCCGAAGCTTTGAGCCAAAACGAGGGCTTCGTCGGCAACACTCAATGTGTGCTGATAGCGTGCCTCTGTCATACGCGTCTTCAGGGTTTGTTTCAGAAAATCAAGATCCATATAAATGCCACGCTTTCAGATATGCATTGACTGCGGGAGGGATCATGTCGGAAAGGTCTTCCGATCGGCTGATCGCAAGGCGGATCTCCGATGAGGAAAGCTTTCTGACGCGGTTCGGGATCACGGTGACCGAAGCGGAGAAGCGCTTTTCATATTCCTCTTTTTTTGCCAGGCAGTCTTGATCAAGCCCGCTGTCACGGCTTACGAGAACAACGGTGGCTTTTTCGAAAATGATATCAGGTCGGTACCAGGAATCCATGGAGAGAAACATGTCACTGCCGCAAAGGAAAAAGAGTTCTCCCTCTGCTGCGAAATGTGTGAGAGTGTTAGCGGTGAAGGACACGTCTTTTCGGCTGATCTCATAATCGGAAACTGTGACATAGTCAAGATCTTTGAAAGCAAGCTTTGTCATGGCGAGTCGATGCTCGGCGGAAGCGGTTGCGCTTGCTTGCTTGTGTGGGGCGATGTATGTGGGAATAACAAGTACCTTGTCAAGCATCATAGCTTCTTGGAAGCTTTTGACCGCTTCGATATGACCGTAATGTGGCGGGGAAAAGCTCCCGCCGTAGATACCGATCCTCATTACTTGATCGCTTTCAGGTCGATTTTATGGTGTTTTTCGGACACACGGTAGAGAACAAATCTTGTGCCGATCACGATCACGACCTCGGAATTGGTGCGCTCGGCAATTTCTTCAGCTGCTTCACGTGCCGAGTATACGCTGTTGTCGAGAACACGAAGCTTGATCAGCTCGCGTGCCTCGAGAGCGTTGCCGATCTGTTCGACCATATTGTCGCTGATCTCACCTTTTCCGACCTGAAAGATCGTGTCGAGGTTGGATGCCAGCTTTTTCAAATAGGCGCGTTGTTTACTTGTCATGCGTTCTCCTTTCAGAAAGTGTGCTTTTTCAGGAAAGCGGGGAAGGATTCAGCAAAAGCGGTCAGTGCTTTTGCGCGGTGGCTGATCTTGTTTTTTTCATCGAAGGTAAGCTCGGCAAAGGTGCAGGCGTAACCGTCCGGTTGGAAGAGCGGATCGTAACCGAAGCCGCCCTCACCCTGCAGTGCTTCAAGCATCACACCGTGACACTCGCCGCGAACCGTAAAACAGGATCCGTTGGGATGGGCACACGCAATGACGGATACAAAGGCGGCACCGCGCCGATCCATGGGGATGCCTTCCAGCGCTTTTAAGATCTTGGCGTTATTTTTGGTGTGATCGCAGGGTTCACCGGCATAGCGTGCCGAATAGATACCCGGCTCTCCGTTCAGCGCCTCAACGCACAGTCCGGAATCGTCTGCAATTCCGATATAGCCGAGAGTGGCGACGGCGCGTGCCTTGATCAGGGCGTTTTCTTCAAAGGTCGTGCCGTCTTCGACGATCTCTTCGGTATAGCCGATATCAGCAAGAGAGGAGATTTCGATATCGCATCCGTTTTGGGAAAGAATGCTTTTGATCTCCGCAATCTTATGTTTGTTATTGGAAGCGAGTACAAATTTCATGTGTTGCTCCGTGTCTCTATATCTATGCGGTACATGTTAGTTGTCAAGAAGGGCGTTAATATAGTCGACAGGATCAAAAGGCTGCAGATCGTCGACAGCTTCACCGACACCGATATAGCGCACGGGGATGTTGAGCTTGTTCTTGATCGAGAAGATGATACCACCCTTGGCGGTACCGTCAAGCTTGGTCAGGACAAG
>JAFVYN010000060.1 GCA_017508605.1 Clostridia bacterium | reverse complement strand
CCCCGTTGTAGTCGACGTAGTAAGCAAGATATTTTTTAGCGCCCGGATAGGCGCATTCCACTTGGGCTGCCCAATAGCGGGCAAGGGTCTCCCTTTCTCCCATCACGCCAAAGCCTCCGGCACGGTAGTTTTCGAGATTGTACTGCCAGAGCGCTTCGCGTTCCTCCTGCGAGGGCTTGTCGGTCTCGGTACTGAAACGGTAATCGTCGTCATATTCCCAGATGCCATCCTTGGTTTCGGTGAGAAAATCGTATCGGCAGAAGGCATCTCCGGTATTGCGGTACAGTCCGTCCTGCAGCATGACCTCACGCGGCTCGTCGGCGTAAGCGAGATAGAACGAGAAAATGAGTCTGTCCAGCTCGGCATATGCCGCCTGTTTCATCATGCGCTTGGAGGCAAGCCGTCCTTCCGCCTGAGCGACCTGGATCTTACGGGATTCTCCCGAGATGGCAAGGGAGTCGCCCTCACCCACGTAGGCGTCGGAGATACCGAGAATACGCTTGGCATCGCGGTAGGTCGACTCGAGATAAGCAAGATCCTTGGCAATATCGGGCGTGGTATCGAGAATGCCGAACTGCGCGGGGCTTTCTCCCGGGCGCAGATTCAGAACCTTGCCCCCGATCGAATTGTCATAACTGAATCGGCAATCGTCGGGCTTGTAGGGATACAGCCCCGACATCATCATTTTTTCGTGAATGCGGGAGAGCACCTTGTTGATCTCGAGCTGTTGGGGACGGATGAATAAGCAGTCGCTCTGTCCGAGAACCGAAGGCTCAAGGGAGGAGTTCTTTCGGATGACCAAGGGAAAGCCCCGCGGTCGGTAGCGGCGGATCCTGCTGCCTTTTGGGATCACGCGCCCGTCCGAGAGGGTGATATCGTGCCTTACGGTCTCAAAATCCTCGCTGACGAGAACACTTTTGCCGCCGCAACGGCAAAGAGAGGCGTCGAGCGAGCAGTCAAGACAGATCCTTCGCTTTCTTGCGTAAAGATCTTCAATATCGGACAGCACGACCTCGCCCGAGAAAATGAAGCGTGAGACCTCGCCCTCTTCATTCTTATAAAAGCATACCGTGACACGGCAGGCATCCCCCTCTCCCTCACCCTCAAGGCGAAGATAATCCTCCGCCGAAAGACGGTAGGAGCGCATCAGCTCGCCCTTGGTTGCCGTAAAGAACAAAAAGAAATATTCCATGTCCTGAAGGGAGGCAACGTCGGGCTGGGGCAGGAAGTTCATCGGGCTGATCTCGGTCAGCTTGACACCGCCAACCTCACCGCGGCGCACGATCGCTTCATCCCACTCGACAAGATAAAGCGAGCCGCCGTATACGTAGGTCATTCGCTCGTCGCTGTCATTGAGGGCGTCAAAGGGAAGGGTCTCACGAAGTCCCTTGAGAAGCGCCTCCACGCGCCGCGCGTTTTTTTGCTTGGTCTCGGTATTCTGATATGCCGAGACCGAAGGACGGGGAATATCGGTCGATACCTCACTTTCGATCAGCTCGTAGGTGATATTCCGTGTCATGTCAAAGGGCTTTGTGCCCTCGGTCGGGAATTCTCCCAGATACTGACGGTAAGCGAGATCAAGGCGGTCCCATTCGATGGATGCCTTTTCTCTTGCTTCCTTCAGCAGGGAAGAGAAAAACTGAAGCTTGTTATGGTAGAGTTTCATCGTATTGTGAGTGATCACCCACATCCTTTCTGCGCTGCTGCGCGATTTGTCAGGCGAGGCTTGTCCAACGCTCCTTCATTCTGCGTCTTTCTTCTCCGTCGGCTTTGTTGTAGTCCTCCCACATGTCATCGGTCCAGTTCATACCTGTCTTCTTCGGGCGCTTGGCGGGTTTATACCACCACACCGCGAAATAGCGAAGGGCATCGGGGGCATGGGTCAGCTCGTGGGGATCTCTCTGACAGTCGCAGGGATCCTTTTCGTCAATGAGGATACTGCTGAGGGTACGGATGAGATTTCTGCAGGTCGCGAAGATGTGTAGACGGGGCATTCGTCTGCCGTCGGGCAGGATACGGCATTTGAGAAGCTCCTTGAGATAAAGCCAGCCTGTTTTTCTGTCGTTGGAGGAACGGGTCAGGCGGATACCCGCTTCCTCAAAGCCGACCGCCTGACTTTTCCCGCTCGTGAGCTCACGGGAAAAGAGGTCGGGAGGCGCCAATCTGACACGGGGCAGCTTCCAGCTTTCGCCGTTGTAGCCGTCCGCTTTGTGGATCAGCTCGGATGCCTCTGAGACGAGAAGCCCGGGGCGGTAGATCTCGTGAAAGACGTAGCAGTTCTTTTCGGCATCGACGGCGATCTTATAATGCGCCAGCATGTCAAGACCGTAGTCCATAGCGGAATAGATCTGCCAGTCCTTCGGGATCTCAAAGGGCTCCGTGACGTGAAGCGTGGGATCAAATTCATGAAAGAATCTGCCGCCCACGTCGGCAAGCGCTTCCTCTGCCGTGCGGGGGTATTCCTGCAGGATCCTCTCGCCGATGTCACGCTTGGTCGCTTCATACCATGCCTCGTTCCGCCTCGGATCGGCAAAGACCGAAATGAAATGCTTGGTAAAGCCGTTTTCGGTGGTCCACAGCTCCTCGAAGAGAGAGCCGCGCTTGACGGTGGAGATTCCGATCACCTTGCCGCCCGTCGGACGGTTGATGGTGGGGTAGGCGGATGCCCAGATCTCTCGCGCGTATTCCTGAAACGCCCATTCGTCTATGAGTAAGACGTTTGCCGTAAAGGATCGCCCCGCGCTCGGGGAGGCGGCAAAGCTCTTGAAACGGCTGATCTTACCGCTCCTTGAAACGATCTCGACCTCGGTCTTTCTGACATTTGCCCTCAGCCCGCCGCCCCGAAGCAGGGGCTTCATGTTGTCGACCAGAATGCCGAAGCGACGCACCAGCTCGCAGGCATCGTTCTGCGTTTTGGAAAGCGCGATCACGGTATGCCCGGGGTGAAAGATGAGATCGTGGGCGCAGTAAATGAGCGCTACCCAGGTGATGCCGATCTGACGCGCCTTGAGAAAGAGCGAAAGGCGATCGTCCCTGATCGAGAGAAGCGCCTTTTTCTGCGCCTCCCAGGGCTTGAAGGGTACGATGACCTCCTCGCTGTCCTTGTCTTCAAAGTAGCAGTAGCGTTCGGCAAAATAGAGAATGTCACCTCCCGCGTGGCGATACTCAAGCTCGCGGCAGCGAGAGAGCAGCTCATGTGTCCTCTGAGATACCAACGAGCCGTTCCTCCAGATTTCTGAGAAGGCGAAGATCGGCTTCGCTGATGCCGTCTTCGGGTTTTCCCGACCGAGAGTGACCCGAACCCGACAGCATACCGAATTCGGTGGACAGAATGAATTTTGCCGCCGTAACGTTGACCGTGCCGTTCAGAGCGGCATCCATCAGAAGCTGTCTTAAGATCTCGACGGCATGCTCAGCCGCCGCATCGAAATCGGGATGCTCTCTGCGCCATTTCTCAAGCTGTGTGATCGAGATCCCGTGATCCTTCGCATAGGATAGAAACGAGGGAACACCGAGGATCTTGTCATCCTCCGAGCGTCTCATCTCGGAAAAATACGCGACGATCTCGTCGCAATACGCTTTTCGGTATACGCTTGCCATATACGTGCCTCCTTTCAGATGATCGTCAAGGGAGCCTGCCGTTCCCTTGCGAGAGTATCATAGCGCGTCTATCACTTCAAAAACTCACACCCGAATGCGTTTTTTCTCTTTTTTTGAGGGATTTTTCGTTATATTATCAAGGTTTTGTATTATTCTCATTTTTTTGAAAAACCTGTGGACATTTGGAAAAATGTATGCTACAATGCTAACGGAACAAAAAGGAGGGAAGGACCGTGTTTGAGAAGCTGACACTTGCCATGCGCGAGCGTGTGGAAACGATCCGCAAAAATGCCGCGCATACGCTCTCTTCCCATGCTTTCGTATCACTTTTTCTCTGGGCTGAGGAAAAGGAATACGAGATCGCTTTTTGCGAAAACGCCTTTGTGATCAGATCGCCCGAGTGCTGTTTCTTTCCCTGCGGTGAGAAACAGGATGTTCTCGCTTTGCTTGACAGCCTGACAAAAAGCGGCACCGTCACCTTCCGCTACGCGCGAAGAGAGGATGTTGCCCTTGCCGAGGAGGTCTTCGGCGATAGGGTCAGGGCAAGCTTTGACGATACCGCGCGGGAATATCTTTATGACCGCAAAGAGCAGATCGCCATGCAGGGCAAAAAGTTCACCTATCAGCGTGCCAAATGCAACAAAGCCAGGCGGCTCGGCGAGATCACCTCGCTTCCCCTGAGGGCTGACAATGTCTCGGCAGCCGAAGAGATCACCCGCCTCTGGGCATCCCGTCGGGAAGATCCCGGGGATGCCGCCATGACCCTCCGCGCGCTTTCTCTCGTCAAAGAGCTTTCGCTGATCGGCAATATCCTCTTTCTTGACGGCGAAGCGGTGGGCTTTGATCTCGGCTCGATGATCGCGGACGATACCCTGGATATCCACATTGCCAAGACGCTGCGGGATGACGTGGATACCCTGATGAAGCTTTTTCTTTACCAAAGCCTCCCCGAAACGGTGACGGTGATCAACCGTGAGGAGGATCTCGGCATCCGCGGACTCAGGATGCACAAGCTCGACGCGCAGCCGTCGGGATTTCACGATATATACACGCTGACGGTACAGCGTGATTGATAGATGGCGATACGCCGAAAGGAAGACAACATATGAAAATGCGCGCTTTAGTTAAAAAATATGCCGAAAAGGGTCTTTGGGAGGAAATGGTCGACATTCCCAGCCCGAAGGAAGGCGAAGCCCTGGTGAAGATCCACAAGGTTGCGATCTGCGGTACCGACGTTCACATCTACGAATGGAACGATTGGGCACAGAAGACCATCAAAACGCCTATGATCATCGGCCACGAATACGTGGGTGAGATCGTTGAGATCAACGGTGTGACGAACGCCTTCAAGGTGGGCGACCTCGTCAGCGGCGAAGGTCACGTGGTGTGCGGCAGATGCCGTAACTGCCGCGCGGGCAGATTCCACCTTTGTCCCAACACGCAGGGAATCGGTGTCAACCGCACGGGTATCTTTGCGGAATACGCCTGCATCCCGCTTTCCAATCTCTGGCTCTGCGATCCCTCGATTCCCGAGGAGATGTACGCGATCTTCGATCCCTACGGAAACGCGACCCATACGGCGCTCTCCTTCGGTATGGTGGGCGAGGACGTTCTCATTACGGGCGCGGGTCCCATCGGTATCATGGCGGCGGCGATCTCGAAGCACGTCGGCGCGAGAAACGTCGTTCTCACCGACCTCATCGACTACCGTCTTGATCTTGCCAAGAAGGTCTGCCCTTCGGTTGTGACGGTCAACACGAAAAACGAGGATCTCCGTGAGGTCTGGCGTGCGATCGGCATGAAGGAAGGCTTTGATATCGGCCTTGAAATGAGCGGTAACGGCCGCGCGCTCAATCAGATGATCGATTCGATGATCGGCGGCGGTAAGATCGCCCTTCTCGGTATTCAGAATCCCGGTACGGTGGTCGACTGGAACAAGATCGTCTTCGGTTGCCTGCACCTCAAGGGTATTTACGGCAGAGAAATGTTCGAGACCTGGCACAAGATGACCACCATGCTTCAGAGCGGTCTTGATCTTTCGGGTGTCATTACGCACCGTCTTGATTTTGACGATTTTGAAAAGGGCTTTGAACTGATGCTGTCGGGTAACAGCGGCAAGATCGTTCTGAGTCTGTAAGAGACAGAATAGGGGGAGATTCACATGTATCAGAAGACAAAAGAAGTACTGACCGGTATTCTCGATTCCATTAAGGAAGCGGGACTCTGGAAAAATGAAAGAATCATCACGACCGAGCAGGCAGGCAAGATCGACACCACCGAAAAGGCGGGCGTTCTCAATTTCTGCGCCAACAACTATCTCGGTCTTTCGAACAACCGCGAGGTGATTGAGGCTGCCAAGGCAAGCTATGACGCGTTCGGCTACGGCCTCTCCTCGGTGCGTTTCATCTGCGGTACGCAGACCATCCACAAGGCACTGGAAAAGAAGCTCTCGGAGTTTCTCGGCATGGACGATACCATTCTCTATTCTTCCTGCTTCGATGCCAACGGCGGTCTCTTTGAAACGCTGACCACGGCTGAGGATGCCATCATTTCGGATGAGCTGAATCACGCCTCCATCATTGACGGCGTTCGTCTTTCCAAGGCAAAGCGCTATCGCTATAAGAACAATAATATGGAAGATCTCGAGCGCTGCCTCAAGGAAGCGACCGAAGCGGGCGCGCGCCTCAAGGTGATTGCGACCGACGGCGTTTTCTCGATGGACGGTATCATTGCCAACTTGAAGGGCGTTTGCGATCTTGCCGACAAGTATGACGCGCTCGTGATGGTGGACGATTCGCACGCCACCGGTTTTGTGGGTGCGACCGGCCGCGGCTCGGTCGAACACTGCGGTGTTCAGGGCAGAGTAGACATCATCACGGGTACCTTCGGTAAGGCGCTCGGCGGTGCTTCGGGCGGCTTTACCGCCGCAAGACAGGAGATCGTTGATCTGCTCCGTCAGAGAAGCCGTCCCTATCTCTTCAGTAACACCCTTGCTCCCGCTATGTGTGCGGCAACGCTGAAGGTACTGGAGATCCTGGAGCGCTCGACGGCTCTTCGCGACAAGGTCATGGAAAACGCAAGCTATTTCCGTGCCAAGATGCAGGCAGAGGGCTTTGATCTCGCGGGCGAAGGTCATCCCATTATTCCCGTTATGCTGTATGACGCCCCTCTTGCTGCCAAGGTAGCTGACTTCATGCTCGGCGAAGGTATTTACGTCACGGGCTTCTTCTATCCCGTTGTTCCTCAGGGCAAGGCAAGGATCAGAACGCAGATGTCTGCCGCCCACACCAAGGAAGACATCGATCGCCTCGTTGCCGCCTTCGTCAAGGCACGCGAGGTCATCGGATTCTGACTACCAAAACGGTAGTAATCTGTATAATCCAAATCAAAAAGGACTG
>JAFVYN010000059.1 GCA_017508605.1 Clostridia bacterium | reverse complement strand
GACGTTCTGACCGTTTCTGCGGATATTACCAACACGGGAGACATGGACGGATATGAAATCGCGGAGCTTTATTACAACGATTGCTTCAGCTCCGTGCTGACACCCGTAAAACAGCTTTGCGGCTTTTCTAAGGTTTGGGTTAAGGCGGGAGAAACCGTTCGTGTGGAAATTCCTCTTGCGGTCAACGATCTTGCTCTGATTGATGCAGAGGGAAAAACTGTTTTGGAGGCGGGCGCTTTTGAAATCATGATCGGCGGCAGCCTTGCTTCTTTGCAGACCATGGAGCTGACCGTGGAATAACGTGATATTCTTTTTTCGGCATTGTATTGACTTATTTTCGAAAAAGGTGTATAATAATCTTACAATTAAACAGCGGGGAGCTTGATGCGCCGACGTGCGCGGACAGGCTGAGAGGAAGGTATGACCTTCGACCCATTAACCTGATTTGGATAATGCCAACGTAGGGATGCCTGAGCATAAGTGTATTCATATGGAAGTTACCAAAAAAGGTAGCTTCCATTTTTTGTGCTATGTTGAATTGCCCGTGATCGACCTTGCCGCTTGCCGTATCGGGGAAGGCAAAGGCGAAGGCGAAGACCGATGGGCAATTGGGTGCGGTATTGCCGCCGATGGTTTCCGCTGAATGATTGAATCATTTATTCCGATCAAATCGGAGAAAGAGGAAAAAATGCTTGGAATTTGTCTTGAAAACGTAAGAAAGTCCACGCCCTTGGTGCATAATATCACGAATTATGTAACCGTTAACGACGTGGCAAATGTGCTTCTCGCTTGTGGCGGTAGCCCTATTATGTCGGACGAGCCCGACGATGTGGCAGACATCACCTCCATCTGCGGAGGACTCAACATCAATATCGGTACGCTCAACAAGCGTAGCATTGAGGCGATGTTCGTAGCAGGAGCAAAGGCAAACGAGCTTGGACATCCCGTTCTGCTTGATCCCGTTGGTGCAGGCGCAAGCGCACTTCGCACAAACACCGCCGTGGAAATTATGGAGAAGATCAAGCTCGATGTCATCCGCGGCAACATCTCGGAGATCAAAACACTCGCGCTCGGAAGCGGAACGACCAAGGGCGTGGATGCCGATGCGGCAGATACCGTGACAGAGGATAATCTCGATCAGATGGTAGCTTTCGCAAAGAGCTTTGCCGCCAAGAGTGGCGCAGTCGTTGCCATCACGGGTGCGATCGACCTTGTTGCAGATGCGGAAAAGTGCTATGTAATTCGCAACGGTCGTCCCGAAATGAGCCGTATCACAGGCACGGGCTGTCAGCTTTCGGGAATTGCAACCGCATACGCCGTAGCCAATCCCGATAACAAGACGGAGGCGGTTGCCGCCGCCGTATGCGTGATGGGACTGGCAGGCGAGATCGGTGTTGCCAATATGGTTGAGGGCGAAGGCAATTCCTCCCTGCGCAACCGTATTATCGATGCCATTTACAATATGGATGCCGAAACACTGAATAAGGGAGCAAAATATGAGGTGCGATAAGAAAGATCTGCTTTTGTATGCGGTTACCGACCGCTCGTGGCTTGGTGAGCAGACCCTCTACGAGCAGGTGGAGAAGGCTCTCAAGGGTGGCGCGACCTTCGTTCAGCTTCGTGAAAAGGAGCTTGACGATGACACCTTCCTTGACGAAGCGATAGAGATACAAGCGCTTTGCAAAAAATATAACGTGCCTTTTGTGATCAACGACAACGTGGAGATCGCAAGAAAAATGAACGCTGACGGAGTTCACGTTGGACAGAGCGATATGGAGGCAGGTGACGTACGCGCGCTTCTCGGAGAAGATAAAATTCTTGGCGTATCCGCGCAGACGGTTGAGCAAGCCATCCTTGCCGAACAGCGCGGCGCAGACTATCTTGGCGTCGGCGCGGTTTTTCACACGGGTTCCAAGGCGGATGCCGATGATGTAAGCCATGAAACTTTGAAGGCGATCTGTGAAGCCGTGAGTATTCCCGTGGTTGCGATCGGCGGTATCGGTAAGCATAACGTGCTCCTGCTTAGCGGAAGCGGCATTTGCGGTATTGCCGTGATCAGTGCGATATTCGCAGCTGATGACATCACAAGCGCAACTGCCGAGTTGAAGGCTCTTACCGAACAGGCGGTGGCAAAATGATCAGAGGCGCGATATTTGACCTTGACGGAACGCTCCTTGATTCGATGTCTGTTTGGGATACCATCGGAGAGGACTATCTCCGCTCCCTTGGTATCGAGCCGAGGGAAAATTTAGCCGAAATCTTCAAGACCTTTACCTTAGAGGAATCCGCCGAATACTATCGTACTCATTACGGTGTGACCTTATCGGTCGCGGAAATCGCGGACGGTGTAAACCAAATGATCGAGGACTTCTATCGGAACACAGCACTACTCAAAAAGGGTGTTTCAGAGTTCCTTGCAGGGCTGTCGAAGGACGGCGTGAGGATGTGTATTGCTACGGTGACGGACAAGTATCTTGTAGATGCCGCCTTGACACGCTTGCGGGTCAGACAATACTTTGATAAGATCTTTACTACCGCCGAGGTTGGCTGCGGAAAGAATGATCCTGCGATCTATCGTACGGCTCTTGCTTATCTCGGAACGGATAAGCGTGAGACTCTCGTATTCGAGGACGTGCTTCACGCGCTGATGACAGCAAAGAACGACGGCTTTCCCGTTGCGGCGGTTTATGACGAACACGAATCGAGGCAAACGGAAATGAAAGCAAACGGGGACTATTATATCACCGACTTTGAAGCAGTACAATTATAAAAAACAGCGGCAGACCGGGGGCACCACTCTCTTGTCGCGAACCTTCGCCGTAAACGGCGGAGGGACAAAAATAATGTTTAGGAGAACGTATATGAAAACAGCATTATCAATCGCAGGAAGCGATTCCTGCGGAGGCGCCGGTATAGGGGCAGATATTAAGACAATGACAATGAACGGTGTTTATGCGATGAGTGCAATAACAGCACTCACCGCACAGAACACGACCGGCGTAAGATCAATTATGGAGGCAACTCCCGAATTCTTGAAGGAACAGATCGATGCGGTATTCGAGGATATTCGTCCCGATGCCGTAAAAATAGGAATGGTCAGCTCGGCAGAGCTTATTAAGATAATTGCCGAAAGACTTGCCTATTACAAAGCGGAGAACATTGTAGTCGATCCCGTGATGGTCGCCACAAGCGGTTCTGAATTGATGAAAACCGATGCGGTATCGGTGCTGACAAGAGAGCTTCTTCCTCTCGCTACTCTTGTGACACCCAATATCCCCGAAGCAGAGGTTTTGTCAG
>JAFVYN010000009.1 GCA_017508605.1 Clostridia bacterium | reverse complement strand
TCATCATTCATTATTCATTCGTCCCACACGCGGATTTTTAATGAAAAATGAATAATGAATAATGAAGTCGCTTCGCTGATGAATAATGAATAATTAAAGAGACCGAGGAGGGTATACGATGGACGATAACGCGAACAAAGAAGAGATCCTTGCCTTTTTGCAGAAACGGAAGGCACGTACCGACGAGGAGATTCTTGCCGAGCGCCGTGCCGCGAGAGAAAGGGGCAATGCCGTCGAGGTGACGGTGAGGCACTATCCCTCGCCGATCACGGTCGAGACCTTTCCGACGGGCTACGGGCTTTTGGAGCCTGACAGCATGATCCTTTCCGCCAAGGCGGGCTTTCCCGTTGCCTGCTATTCGGCGTGGCGGTCGGAGGACGGCAGTACCAACCGCCTGATCAGTCGGTTTTATTCGGGCAGAAGAAACGTGAGCGGCACCTGTCTTCTCTTCGGGTGGAAGGATGGCGCGCCCGCACCCTTCACGGCACAAGAGGCGGAGATCGTTTGCGAGATCTTAGCAGAGGCGAGACTGAAGCTTGACCGCGGACAGTAAGCCGCGCTTCACTCGATCAGCCTTCCGTCACGGGTGACGGTGACAACACGCCAGGGAATGAATTTGCCGCTTGCCATCAATGCCCGTTTGACAGCGTTTTCAATACCGCCGCAGCAGGGTACCTCCATGCGCACGACTGTCACGCTTTTGATCGTATTGCCCGCAATGATGGCGGTCAGCTTTTCGGCATAATCGCCCTCGTCAAGCTTGGGACAGCCGATCAGCGTGACGCGGTTTCTGATAAATTCGCTGTGGAAATTGCCGTAGGCGTACGCCGTGCAGTCTGCCGCGATCAGAAGATTCGCACCCTCAAAATACGGTGCGTTTACGGGAACGAGCTTGATCTGGACGGGCCATTGGGAGAGCATGCTGACGGCGGGCGAAGGGATCGGGCAGGTGTCACTGACCTTGCGCTTGATCGCGCCCGCTTTCGTACCGGGACAGCCGCAAGGGAGGGGGTTGTTCTTTTGCTTCTTGGCTTCGTTGACCGCCGCTTCGTCATAAGCGGGGGCTTCGCGCTCCTCAAAACGGATCGCGCCGACGGGACATGCGGGCAGGCAGTCCCCGAGTCCGTCGCAGTAGTCCTCACGGACAAGACGCGCTTTGCCGTTGACCATGGCGATCGCGCCTTCGTGACAGGCTTCGGCACAAGCGCCGCAGCCATTACATAAGTCTTCGTTTATTTTGATGATCTTACGGATCATAACAGTTTCTCCTTTTTATCGTAATTTGGCTTTACGAATACAGTATAGCGGAATATACGGAATAAGTCTGTTGTTTTTACAACGAAATGAGAGGTTTATGAAAGAATTTTATCCTGTTCTGAAACAAACCAAGCTATTCAGAGGCATTGCCGAGCATGAGATCGGGTCGCTTCTTCACTGTCTTGGCGCAAGCGTGAGACGGTACCGAAAGGGCGAATACCTTTTGCGCCAGGGTGAGAGGCTCACCTCTGTGGCGCTGTCCGTGTCGGGCGTCTTCTATATACAAAGGGACGATTATTGGGGCAACCGCATGATCGTAAAGAGCATTGCGGTGGGCGAGACCTTCGGCGAGGCATATCTTTTGCCCGAAAGCGGTGCGTCGCCGCACGATATCGTGGCGGTAGAGGACAGTACGGTGCTGTTTCTGGACGTCAGCCGCATGCTGACGGTCTGTTCCTCGGCTTGCCCGTTCCACACCGCGGTATTGCAGAATCTCTTCTTTACGATCTCCGAGAAAAACCGCATGCTTCTCGGAAAGCTCGGGCATCTGTCCATGCGGACCACACGCGAAAAGCTGATCTCCTATCTCTCGGAGGAAGCCCGCAGACAGAACAGCGCAAGCTTTTCGATCCCCTTCAACCGCCAACAGCTTGCTGACTTTCTGTCGGTGGACAGAAGCGCCATGTCGACAGAGCTTGGAAAAATGAGGGACGAAGGACTTCTTGCCTTTGAAAAAAACCGCTTTACGCTCTTTTCGGGTGCGGGATCGGAGGATGTTTTATGAAAAAGTCAAGGATCCGATTTCGGTATGATGACAACTGCGCGGTCTTTGGCGTGACGGCGGCGGTCTTTCTTTTGTGCTTGATCCTTGCCGCTCTTCTGTACCGATACCCGATCGCGCTTATCCTCTTCAACCTGATGGCGGGGCTTTCGCTTCTGAGCGCCTGTCTTGTCAGACGGCATGGGATCACGCTTTCGGAAAAGGAAAAAACGATCACCGTTGTCGATGATCTCGGCACACGAAGACTCAAGACGCAGGACGTTCTCTATGCCGTGCTGCAGCCGATCGAAAAAGAGACGAAAAGCACGGTATACGGCTTTTTTCACGAGTTTTTTGAGCCGTACACCTATATGAGCGGCTGTGATTACGTTTACCGAAGCGGCAGGGTGTACCGCATATGCTTGTATATGAAGGATAAAACCGTCATCGAAAGCTATTACGGTTGGCTCTATCGGGCGGGGGCAAAGCGTGTTGAAAGGACTGAGGCGCGTCTGAAGACCTTTATCGGCGATCTGAATGCCCGCTTACGGGAATCGAGAAACAAGTAATCGAAAATCAGTAAGGCTCCCCGATCGGGGAGCCTTGCTGTTATTCGGTTCTGTTTTTTTTCGATAAAGCGCATTACAGGATCGAGGCGAAATCCTTACGGTCCATGCCGCTTTTTTCGGAGGTGATCTTGATGGCTTGCTTGACACCGGCGATCGACATGTTGAGCTTTTCCGCGATCTCGGAATTGCTGAGACCGAAGGCGGCAAGCTTGGCGACCTCGCGCTCCTTCTGTGAGAGGGTAGTGATGACACGTCTGCCGATGATACCGCCCGAGAGCTTAGACCAGCCGTCGTGATAGATCTTGTATAATTCCTTGACCTTGTTCCATGCCTCGGGGTCGACTGCCGTCAGGCGAAGCTCAAGAAGAGAGCCGAGCGTTCTGCCGTATTCGGCGAGAAGTCCGTAAAAGCCGTCCGCAAGAGCAAGCGAGATCGCGCGGTCGAGATGGACGATGGCACGGTCGGTCTTGCCGCAGCTGTGACAGACGACGGCACAGATCATGCGAAGATACAGTTCGGCAAGAATGGTCTTGTCGGCAACGGCTTGCGAGATCATGGGCTCGATCGTGAAGGGGATCATCGCCATGAGCGAAAGACCCTGAATGCCGTCAAAGGTGACCTCACGGGTCGCTACCGAGTAGGCGGTGGCATAGAGATACTTGGCGTAATAGACCTTGACGGCGGGAAGCGCGTCTTTGTGCAGGGGATCGAAGCAGCCGATCTTGAACCAATCGGGAAAGTTCTGCACGTCATACAGCATGCTGTCGACGGCGGTGATGGACATCGAAATAATGTCGCGGTCACGGTCGGTTCTGGCGGGTGCTTCCACCAGGTGAAGCTTGGCACGGCGCCACATCGCAAGGTCGCCCTTCCAGATGGCGCAGAGGGCGAGCAGCATGCCTGCCGAAAGGATGGCGTAGAAGCCCGAATGCTTTTTCAGAAGATAGTTGGCGCTGTCATAGACCTTGTCGATCTCGCCGCGGGAATAGGCGACCTCGGCGCGGAACAAAATCTCCGCCTCGTGATTGTACGAGAGGCTTTCGGCGACCTCATCCGCCGTTCCGGGGATCTGATACAGGTCTGTCATATAGAGAAAGGGCGTTTTACGGGGCAGGGGCATATCTCCCGTGGGCAAGGTCTGTTTGCCCGCCTTGGTTCTGCCGTCAAGGGGTTTTGACGTGCCTCGCGGGATCATCCAGTCCCGTCCGTGACGGACGGCTCCCTCAAGCTTTTTGTCTGCGCAGAGCTTCTGCACCCGTCTGACAGACACCCCCCACAAAGCGGCTGCCTCGTCGATCTTCATATATTCGCTCACGGTATATGCTGTTACCATATCGTCCTCACTTCGTTCTCTTGATATCGTTCGCCTGACGAACAATATTATATACCAAAGACAGCGTTTTGTCAAGAGCCGCGTGCAGACTTGACAAACGGCGGGATTTGTTTTACAATACAATCATCAAAACCGTAAGGAGAAATCATATGAAACAGCTTGACCGTTTTCTTTTCCGCTTTCGCACACCCCTCCAACTTCTGTCTATCGCGCTCACGGTGGCAATGGGGATCGGACTGACATACCTTGACCTCTCCCCCTTTCTGACGCTGATCTTAGCGGTATTCGTTGAGGTGACGCTGTATATCGTGATCGCGACCGCAAGCGCCCGTCTTGCGGGGCGTGCCGCGAAGATCCTGAACGAGGAATGCGATCCCGAGCCGCTTCTTGACGAAACGGCGTATCTTCTTTCCCACTTTCGCAAAGGAAATCCCATTCGTTATTCGTTTATGATCGATCGCAGTACGGCGCTGATCGAATCGGGACGACGCGAGGAGGCATATCAGCTTCTTAAGAGCATCCCGTATCAGACCTTTCTGCCGCAGTATCTTATGGCATATGCCATTTATCATCACAATCTTTACTGCCTTGCGGATCGGCTTGGCAAAACGGACGAGGCGGAGTATCACTATTTTGAGGCGCGCCGTGTGTTTCCGAGCGTGAAGATCCCGGCACAGCGGGATATGCTTTTGCGATCGTTTGGGATCGGGGACATTTGCTATGCGCTGAGACACGGCGACTACAAGTACGCGATCGACGATCTTCTGAAGAATCCCGGTGGGGACCGCAGAGGGCGTGTGACGGCGGCACTGCTTCTTGCCCGTGCCTATCTGATGGCGGGGGATGAAGCGGCGGCAAGGGATCGGCTCCTTTACGTGATCCGCGAGGGCAACAAGCTGGTCGACGTACAGGACGCGAAGGCTTTGCTGTCCACCCTCCCCGCGGCGGGTGAGGGCGCATCCGAAATGTCGGATCGTGTCGAATTGTGACAAAAATGCAAAGTAACGGTGTCGACATTTGTCGGAAATTGTCGGACGTGTAAAATTCCGATGTCGATATTTGTCGAAACCGTGACATTGCACAAAGACCCTTCCGACAGCCCAAAAATACGTGTCGCATCTTGTCTCTTTCTGTCGGAATTTGTCGAAAAACAGAAGAAAAAGAGGGAGGAGCGGCGGAAGCGAAGATCCGAAACTGCGTGTAACGGTGTCGACATTTGTCGAACGCCTTCAAAATCGCGAAAAACAGCGAATTTTTCGTCATTTTGACGAAGCTTTTCACAATACCGAGAAAACAGAAAGGAAAATACCATGCAAAATCAAGCACCGTATCAGCAAAATCCCTACGGACAGCCCTATCCCTATCCGAACGGCAGTCCCGAAGCCCCGAAAAAGAAAAAGACCGCCCTTGTCATCACCTGCCTTGCGGTGGGGGTGGCGCTCTTTCTGATCCTGATTGCCGTCGCTGTCACGTCAATTGTGCGGGGGGTACTGGAAAATGCCAAGGACAGCGAGGAATATCGGGTGGCATATCGCTATTTCGTCGAAAGCGAGACGTTTAAGGCTCTCGGCGTGGGCGAAGAGGAGATCGGGCTGAACAGCTATTCCTTTTCGTACCGCTCCGAGGTACACGGTAATGCGGGCTGGCGTGCCGAATACGGCTTCACCGTGAAGGGAAAAAGCTATTTTGTCGTCTGTCACTCCGACGGTGAAGCCTGGTGGGTCTGTCCCGACTGCACGGAGATCCGATAATCCTGCACAGCGAAAAGAAAAGCGCCGACTCAAACGGAATTTGCGTTTGAGTCGACGTTTTTTGTGATCATGACAGGGTATCCCAGTCGAAGGAGGGAATTTCGCCGTCGGGGGTGATCGTGATATCGCTTGCGACGTCGGAATAGAGGAGACTGCCCGCGGCAAGAGTCTTTCCCGCCTGATCCTTGACGGTGAGATCGACGCTGTCCCATGCGGCGGTGGGGATCTCGGTGATCACCCTGCCGAAGAGAGCGCCGCCCTGAGAGGCAGTGTAGAGCTTACCGCCCGCAACGACCGTGCGGTAGAGCGCGAAATCCGACTTTTCCGAGGCAAGCTTGCCCGCGAAAGTCTTTACCGCCTTGCCGCTCTTGTCGTTGAAGGTGAGGGTGACGTTGAGGTTATCGAAAGAGGCGACCTTTTTCAGATTGGCGCCGATCAGAAGGCGGATCGAATGCGTCGCGCCGTTCGACTGATACGAGAGGTAGGGCGTAAGGGCTTCGTCGGTGGCGAGCGTTTCGGCAACGAGAATGTTTTCGGCGCCGTAGAATTCGGTGATGTTCATTTCCTCAAGAGATGTGGCGGGGGCGGTGCTGTTCGGCATGTAAATATTCGAGAAATACACGCCGTTTACCGTACCCTCGGCATACTGCGAGCCCGAATATCCCGTGAGGATCGAATGGTTCTTGCCCCGATCGAGGATCGTGATGTTGTTGATCGTGACGTCATGGATGGGATCGACGCCTTTCTTTGCGGAACCGGACACGCAGTCGATGACAAGCCAGTTCTGCCATGAGCCGTTCGTCCAGGTGCAATGTTCGATCACGATATTGTCAAAGACAACGCCGCTGATCGAGCCGCCGCCGTATTTGTGGTTGATGCCGAGACCGACCGAGCAGTTATAGACCGTGCTGTTGCGGAATGTTATGTTGGTGTGATCGTAATTCGCGCCCTGACCGAGCTTATAGCCATAGCAGATCGTCCAGGAGAGGCAGTCCTCGAAGAGAACGTTTTCGCATCCCACACCGGTATCGATCAGCGAGCGGAACATTTCGCTGCCGCCGAGATAGGTCTTGGTGGTAAAGGGGTCATCGAGCGCGATACCGATCGCATTGGAGATGACGACGTTTTTACAGTTGTTGACGTCGATACAGTCATTTTCGTGAAGACCGAGCATGTTGAGGACCTTGAGGTTCTTGAAAAGCATATCCTCCGAACAGCCGGGGATGATCGACCAGATATTGGTGTCGACGTAAGAGATGCCGTCCGACACGAAGTTTTTGCAGTTATAGGCAACCAGGGTCTGCATCAGGAAGCCCTCGTTTTCCATTTCTCTGCCGCGCGCGTCGACCGTGCCTCTGCCGTAGATCTTGATGTTTTCGGCATTGACGTAGTTTTCGGGATTGTTATATTCTTCCTCATAGGGATCGTAGACCTTGTTGTTATAGACGTAGATCATCTGGGTGACGGGCTTGCCGATCGAATTCTTGAAGGCGCGCTGGATATAATCCTCGGCGCTTCCCGTTGCGTACAGCACGGCGCCGCCCTCCAGGTAGAGCGCCACGTTCGATTTCAGCGCGATCGTGCCGATCTTGTACACACCCGCGGGAACGTAGACCACGCCCTGCTTCTTATGAAGCGTACCCCAGGCGGAGGCATCGTCGATGGCCTTCTGCAAAGAGCCTGTGGAAATGGCATTTCCCGTGTTATCGGCGCGGTAATTTGCCGTGATAACATTGAAAATACCCTCGCCCTGAGAGGCGGGCACGTCGGTCTCGGGGGGATCGACGGTGAGGACCAGTTCTTTATAATTGTTGATCTTCAGAATGAGGTATTCATCCTTTTCGAGGGTAAAGGTGAGCGATTTGCCGTTCACCTTGGCTTCGATGCCTGCCGATCGCGGCGAGATCTCATAGGAGGTAATGGCGTGCGGCACGTGGACGGTGACGGTGACGGGACCTTTTTTCATCGTGAATTCGGCGTAATCGTAGTCATCGTACGAGCCGTTCATGAAATTACGTACGGGGACGTCAAGTCCGTCCGCCGTGACGGCAAATGTGGTCGAGCGGGTATACTTCGAAGGGAAGGGATAGACCGTGACCTTGTCGGTCGAGGTGCTGTTGTAAACGGCAGTCGAGACCGATTCGGGCAGGGCTACGGTGGGAAGGCCAAGCTCCTCGATCGTTTTCGGGACCTTCAATTCAAAGCTCATGATATTGAGGTAATATTTGCGCTCCCCCGCGGGCTTGGGATTGGGCTTGGTGATCACGAAGCGGAATTCGTTTTCGCCCGCTTTCAGGTTGATCTTGCCGAGCGAGATATTCTTCATGGCGTTGGCGGTTCCGGTGGCGTTATCGATCTCGCCGTATTTTTCGCCGTTGATATAGAGATCGGCATAGCCGCAGGAATCATGTACACGCACCGCGAGGGTGATCTTATATTCGCCTGCCTTGGGGACGTTCAGGGAATAGGTGATGGACTCGCCGACGGCAGTCGCGTCGAAGCGCGAAAAATTCTGTCCGTTATAGCCCTGCTGCATGATGGCGGAGGCAGGATCGGTCTTGGCTTCATCCACGCAGTTGACAGCGTAAAAGGTCATATCACCCGCCGCGGTCGTTTTGTCGGGATCGGCGGCGAAGACGAAAAGGCTTGCGCTGAGAAGGAGAATGAGAAGAAGCGGTAAGAGATAGCGTAAACGTTTCATAAGTGTGTCCTTTCAGAAGAAGTTGCTGTGATGCCTTTATTATACCAAAATCGCAGGGCTTTTGCAAGCCACCCGAGATAGCAAATCGTTCACTCTTGCCCCCGAAATGATTGCAAATCGTATGATTGCAGGCGCGAACTATTGCAAAAAGCGGGATTTATGGTATACTGTAGGTAATCAAAGATGAAAGGAGCTTTCATATGAAAAAAGCTTTATCCCTTTTACTCGCGGTGCTTCTTTTCGCCGCAGTTCTTCCGATCGGCGTTTTCGCGGCAACCGAAAGCACGACCTACAACATCAACAGCACCTCCTTTGGCGGAGATGCCTCCGAGCATGTCACCTATGTGGTGCAGTCCGACTTCCTGCGTCTTGACGTCAACGGCGCTACCGCCCAGGAAGCGGGACTTCCTGTCAAGGGACTTTACGGCACGGTTGTCATCAGCGTTGCCGAAGCCGGTGAATATGACGTGACCCTGAACCTTCGCGCGCACGAATCCTGCGGCAACTTCGAGCTGTATATCAACGGCTCCGAGACCAAGCAGTGCAACGTGGATATGCGCCACAGCGTGATCGGCAAGCCTGCCAACTCTTTCTTTGATCTTGAGATCGGCAAGGTAACGCTCGTAAAGGGCGAGAACACCTTCAAGTTCGTTTCGACGGGTGAAGGCGGCACCAAAACCACAGAAGATAACCGCTACAAAGCCAACATCCGCCGCATCACGATCGAAAGAGAGACGACCTACGAGAGCTTCAGCGCGGGCACGATTACCGAAACCGCGGTAGGAAGCGCGATCACACAGGAGATCGAATCGGGCTATACCTTCGTCAATGAATTGGGCGAGACGGCAGAAAAGACCTTCTCCTCCTCCTCGACGGCAGGCTACGGCAAGAATATGGCGGTCTTTTACGACGTCATGGCAGGCAGCTATTTTGAATACACCGTCAACGTAGAAACGGCAGGTACCTACCATTTCTCAATCAACTCGAGAACCCATATGACCGGCTTCGGTGAGTTTACGCTTTCGGTCGATGGCGAGACCATGGGAAGCTATATGAATAAGGCATCGAGCAACAGCTCGACCATGTGGGCGGAATATTCGCTCGGCACGATTGCGCTTACGCAAGGTGAACACAAGGTTCGCTTTACCGCTACGGGTGAAGGCCCGATGGCATATAGCAAGGAAAACAACAACTGCTTCGGTGCCGACCTCTTTACGATGTCGCCCGTTGTGACCGATTACACCATTGCTTCCGAGGATTTCTCGGCATTTGTCTCCTCCCGTAAGGCTTCGGATGACAAGCACGATCTTCGCTTTATCGTTGCCGCCGATTTCGTGGGTCTTGACAATTACGATGCTCTCTATATGACTGTTTCCTTCCTCGATGCTGACGGCAATACCGTCAAGAGCATCGTGAAGAACGTTGCCACCGAGCTTTCGTTCTATGCCTCGGCAACCGCCGCGGGCAACCGTTACACCGCCGCTGAAGGCTCCGTCCTCTTCGGTATGGTGATCACGAACGTGCCCGACAGTGCTTGGGCAAGCGCTACCGTTTCGCTGTCCACCGCTCCCGATACCGCTCCCGCTATCAAGGGTACGGTTTCGGCAACCGCCGCCATCGGCTGAAAGCACAGCAAGAGCCTGCGGTGGTCGGGCTTTCCCGTCCCGTTCGCACGCTTTCTGACCGCGGTGGAAGGTGAGTCAAGAAACTAAGCCGTTATCAAACGCATCTTGCATGCGTTTGATAACGGCTGTTTTGGTTGTATGGCGGAGAGGGGGTAACGAACGGTAATCGCTTACTCCCAAAAGAGTACCGCCTGAAAAGGACTCTGACAGAGATATCGCAACATAAAAAATGCGCCTTGTGTCAGCGCTGAGGGGAAGAGTGAGCGCTGACACAAGGCTTTGCTTCGGGTTATGTGGGCGCCGCCCACACCTGCGACCTTTTTGGAAAAAGGTCGATCAAAAACTTTCAAGAAGTAGAAGC
>JAFVYN010000058.1 GCA_017508605.1 Clostridia bacterium | reverse complement strand
GGCGATCGCCGTATCGAGAAGGGTCTTATGTGCGAGATGAACACCGTCAAAATTCCCGAGCGCAAGGGCGCAGGGCGAGGTATTCATGATATCGCTGAGGGATTTGATGGGGATGATCTTCATACAATACCTCCTTTGAGAAAGTGAAAAGGTGACGCATTCGGTCACCTTTTGAATCGTTATCAGCCGCGTAAGAGATAATTGCGAACCAGAATGTTGAGAAGCTCGTCGCGGTCGATCTTGCGGATCAGACTGCGGGCGTTTTTATGACTGGTAATATAGGTGGGGTCTTCGGAAAGAATGTAGCCCACGATCTGATTGATGGGGTTGTATCCCTTTTCGGTGAGCGCATCATATACCTCGAGAAGAATGTGACGGATCTCAAGCTCGTCCTCGTTATGTACCTCGAAGGTGATGGTGCTTTCGCTTCTGTCATGGATCGTGTTTTCGATATCTGCCATGTTTAGACTCCTTTATTTTATGTTATCATGACTGTATTATACTATAAATTCAGCGGCATTTCAATAGGCTTTTGCTGATAATTTTGTGTATTTTTGGAAATAATTGTGATGACTTGCTTATTTTGGGGGTGGATATGCTTTACGTCAGAACGATTCTCTATTCGGCGATCTCACTTGTGGTGCTGTTTGTCTTTACCAAGCTGATCGGAAAAAGGCAGATCTCAAATCTCAGCCTGTTTGATTACATCAACGGCATGGTGATCGGCTCGATCGCTGCCGAGATGGCGATCGGGATCGACGATAACATCTGGGTCGGGGTGGTTGCCATGACCTTTTACGGGGTGTCGGTTTATGTGATGGATGTGATCGACAGAAAGTCGATCCGCGCGAGGCGGTTTTTCTCTGGAACTCCCACGGTACTGTTCAAAAACGGCAAGTTCTTGAAAAACAATTTCAAACGGGCGCAGCTTTCGATCAGCGAGTTTCAGGAGATGTGTCGGATCGCGGGCTATTTTGATATCTCGCGTATTGCTCTGGCTCAGCTTGAGCCGAGCGGAAAGCTTTCGGTTTTGCCGAAAAGCGAGGAAGAGCCTCTGACCGTGACGGTATTGACAAACAAGATCACACCCGCCTTTGCGCCGATCAGTGTCATTTACGACGGGGTGATCCTCGACACGAATCTGAAGCACGCGGGTAAGAATGAAACCTGGCTGAGGCGCGCCTTGGAGAGGGCGCACTACTCGTTATCTGATATTTTTTTAGCTACTGTTGACGGGGAAGGAGAGCTTACGCTCTATCCCGCAAGCGATCATTTACGATAGTAGCTGTAATACGCAACGACCGAACGGTATTCGCCGCCATGCTCAAGATCGTGCGCGGTGAGAATGACACCGTCGCCGCTCATCAGCTCGGAAGCCGTCAGCTCGTCGATCTCGGCGCGGAAGACCACGATGCCCGAAGCAAAGACGATCATTTCGCCGTTTCGGATGTTGAGACCGCCCTCACGGCCGATGATGATCTCTTCGTTATTGATGCGTTCGCCCACGTATTTGATGTGTTTGCCGTCAAGCTTCTTCGCCATTTCGCGACGAAAGGCTACACTGTTTTCATTTTTGGGTCTTCTTTTGAGAAATTTGAACACATAATCACCTCTTTACAAGGTATTTTAGCACAAATTGTGAGAAAAATCAACTTTTTTTCAAAAAGGACTTCCATTTTATTTCAGTTTGTGCTACAATTGATTGGTTATTTTGAAAGATGTGAAAGAAACGGAGAGATAAGCTTTGATTAGAAACGATTTGAGAAACATTGCCATTATCGCGCACGTTGACCACGGTAAGACCACGTTGGTCGACGAGATGCTCAAGCAGGGCGGCGTATACCGTGACAATCAGTCGACCACGGTACGCGTGATGGACTCGAACGACCTGGAGCGTGAGCGCGGTATCACGATCCTTGCGAAGAACACGGCAATTCATTATAAAGACACCAAGATTAACGTGATCGATACCCCCGGACACGCCGACTTTGGCGGTGAGGTCGAAAGAATCCTCAAGATGGTAAACGGCGTTATCCTTCTTGTAGATGCTGCAGAAGGCCCCATGCCCCAGACCCGCTTCGTGCTTTCCCGCGCTCTCGAGCTCGGTCACAGGGTCATCGTTGTTGTAAACAAGATAGACCGCCCAGATCAGCGCATATACGAAGTTCTCGATGAAGTTCTGGAGCTTCTCAT
>JAFVYN010000057.1 GCA_017508605.1 Clostridia bacterium | reverse complement strand
AGCACCCAGGCTCAAGCCGTCGAAGATTATGTTAATGTTCATATTTTTCTCCTTGAATGTATTTTGGTTTGTACCGCAAAAGGTTAGCAACTACTGACTTAATTAAAGACATCAATATTTTGTCAAAAGCAACGCAAAGGCACTTTTGATATTAACATATCAAAAGCCTATTCAATTACCTTCCGGGAGGTAAAAAAGAGCCTCCCTTGTGTAAAGGGAGGTGGCTCGCGTAAGCGAGACGGAGGGATTGTAAAAGCAAAAATCTCTTCGTAAAACAATCCCTCAGTCAGCTTCGCTGACAGCTCCCTTTACACAAGGGAGCCTTTTTTTCTTCATCTATGACTTGTCAATTTTCCTGACAAGCACTGCATTTGTAGACACAATCGCAAAATACGGCATAGCTCTTTCGAGATGTGCCGTATTTTGAAAAACTGTCCTTAAGAGTACCGCTCTATAAAGAACGGATTTTTTAATGAATCATGAATAAAATCGGTAGCTTTTCGCTCTGCGAAAAGCAAATTCGCTTGGTGAAAAGCGATTTCATATTGCAATCCGCGGCAAAATGTGCTATAATGAAACAAAGAAAGGCGATGAGAGGATGAGAAAGATCACAAAACGCATGTGTATTGCGCTGATCAAGGACTATTACAAGTCAAAACCGTTTTTTCCGCTCTTTATTTTTTCCATCATTACGGTATCGCTCTGGCTTTCCGAACCGAAAACCGCACTCACCGCGACCGTAACGGTCATATTGGTATTCTGGTCGGCTTTCATCCTTCTGCGATCCCGTCAAAACGCCAAAAATACCGATGAAAAGGATTTTTATCTGGCGGAAGACGTCGTGGTTGCGTATAAGAAAAGACGCCGTGCAGGAAAAGCGGGCAGATCGGGATACGATCATATTTTCACCTTCCGTGATCACGGCAGCTATACCATATATAAAAGCGTATATCCGACGACCGTGATCCCCTTGCAGCCGCAACCCTTCGATCAACGTACCATTGAGGATCGGTGTCTTACGTTCTGTGAGCCGGGCAACCTGTATTATCTGCTGATCCTCGAGAAAAAGAAGGGCAAAAAGATCGTTCAGTGCTTTCCGAAATGCTCGTTTGAGGTATTCCTTGAGGATTTCATCTTGACGAGCGGCAACTATCGACCAAAACCATAACGTTTTTGCTGTAGCTTTATCGATCGAACCTATCCAAAATCATACTCGGGAGGAATTGTTATGAAAAAGATCATATCCGTTTTACTGATGCTTATGCTTTTGTTTGCATCCTGTCTTTTGTCTTCCTGCGGGCTGCTTGATGCTTTTAGTGGCAGAGTACCGACTACCTACGCAAGCGCCGAAAAATACACGGCGGGGAATACCGAGTTTGAGGGCAGTGTCGATACCCTCGGGATCTGGTGGCAGGACGGAAGCGTGACGGTCAAAACGCATAAGGAAAATACCGTAAAGATCGAAGAAAGCGCCAACCGAACGCTTGATACCACCTTCAGCCTGCATTGGCGCTATTATAACACCACCGATTACGGCAACGTTCTCTATATTCAGTACAGCGCTTCGGGTAATTTTGATTTCGGCGATCTTAAAAAGGACATCACCGTGTATCTGCCCGAGAATGACGAAATGGATCTTTCTCTTGAGACAGACGCCGCCTCGGTCGACCTTGACGTGAGCGGTTTCGAAAATACCCTCGAAGAGCTTCACGTGATCACAGGCTCGGGCAAGATCTCGGCAAAAATCGACAGCGCTGACGAGGCGTGGATCGCGGGGCAAAACGATGATGACGTGCCCGAGAAAAACCGAGAATTTCTCTTTCACGCAAGCGGAACGGTATATACCCTCGGTATCTCCACCTCCTACGCCAAGGTAGACGCCTCGGTCAAGGATCTGAGAAACGGTGAAGTCGGCAGTGTATTCGGCGATCTTGTTTTCTCAGCCGAAAAGACGAGGGATCTGAAGCTCAGAAATTCCGCAAATAAGATATCCGCCACGGTGCTTGAATTCAAAAATATTGACATCGAAACCTATGACGCTCCCTGTGAGTTGATCCTCTCTCCCGATGCCTCCTTTGTGCTGACGGTCAAGGAAAAGGATCGCTTCAACCATACGGCGACCCCGACGGAGGTTCTGGTTGACTATGAAACCGTCACGAAGAACGGCTCGCAGTATACCGTCGGCGAAGGCGAGAATACGGTCTCGGTCGCCACAAGCAGCGAGCTTCATATCAAGCCGCTTCAGAATGAATCGGAAAGCTGAATCACAAAGAGGCAAAACCATGAAAACAGCTTATGATATTTTTTCACGGGCAGAGGCACTTTTTCAAGAAGAGCATAGCCTCAGGGAATGGCAGGAGCTTTTTGCCCTTGCCGAACGCATCTCGCTGATGGCAAAGGGAGGGCTTGAAAAAGAGCTTCGCTATGCCTGTGACGATGTGTCCTTTTTCGAAAATGCCGATCCCCGCGCGCTTGACTTTGGTCAGTGCGGCGACCACGTCTATTTCAAGATCACCGACTCGACCTTACATATCGGCGGAAGCGGCGCAATGTGGGATTTTGACGCGCCGTATGCGATATCGGATAAACAAGGCATCTATCCTCCGTGGAAGAAGAACGAGTTTGATACCGTCATCATCCAAAACGGTGTTACCTCCATCGGCTGTATGGCGTTCTGCGACAGTCACCTGTCCACCGTTATGATCCCCGCAAGCGTCAAACGGATCGGCGCGTTCGCGTTTTTCAATGCTACGGTAAACGAGCTGACCCTTCCCGAAACGCTCGAAACCGTAGAAGAAGGAATATTATGCGCGATCACCAAAACCGCTTGCAAGACCTTAATACTCTCGTCCGAGATCCCCGATCTTGAAGAGGACGCGCTCTTCAACCGCGACGGCATCGTAGCGGATACGGTCATATTCACGGGAGAGACCCCCGCCGACCCCACGCTGCTGATGAGATCGGGACTCTTCAGCCATATTACCGACGATACCCTCTACTGTCCCCATATCCGCTATCCGAAGGCTTGGGATCTTTTAAACAATACCTTTTGCGAGGGCGTTCTCGCTCTCTTTCCCACTATGACCGACGGGATCCGGGAAGAGCTTCAAAACCATCTTTTCCCCTACGATCCCTCATAAAGCCTTTCCCCATCAAAAACCACCCACTGACCACTGACCGTCGGGAAAGCTGAGATAAAAACACGAAAGAAGGCAAATATATGATCCGGAACACAAAAGATCTGTATGAAAAAATGCTGAATACCCCCGATCTTGCGGGAAAGTTTGAACTTATCGGCGAAACGCTGTTCTGGGATCTCTTTGACGGATTTTTGGTCGAGATCGCCCTTACCGAAAACGATACGTATCTTTCCATTGCCTCGCCCCGCGAGGAGCTGATCCACTGGCATCCTTTTGCAGAAGACATATACGAAGAGGTATGCCGCATGGGAACCAAAGGAAACGTTACCCTCATTCGGAAAAATTTCTTCTCGGTCTCGCTCCTATATATGGGCAAAGCAAAAGACTGCCCATACCCACCCAACAAAACCCGCGCGTTCGGAAAGCTATACCGCCTGACCGCCAAATAATCCCACCACCCACTCCCCACTGACCACTGACCACTGACCACTCCCCACCGACCACTCCGAAAGGCATTTCTATCCCATGATCAAAAACCTCAAAAAAACACGCAAGGAAATGAAGATCCTGCTTCGTTCGATCCCCGCGACGGTGGTCACTCTCTTCGTCGTCAGCGTGATCTCGATGAATCTTCTTGCCAATAAGACCCTTGTCCAGCTCGACTGGATCGCCCTTGACGGCGGTATACTGATCTCGTGGCTTTCCTTTATGTGTATGGATATCATCACCAAGCATTTTGGCCCGAAGGCTTCCAATCAGATCTCCTTGCTTGCCGCGGCGATCAATCTTCTCACCTGCCTCATCTTCTTCGTGGCAAGCGCCATCCCCTCCACCGCCGACGATTATACCGCGTTTGACTCGATCTTCGGGGGCACGTGGTTTATTCTGCTCAGCTCGACCGCCGCGTTTCTGATCTCGGCTGTCATCAACAACACCCTCAATTTTGCCATCGGCAAATGCTTTCTGAAGCAGCCGAACGGCAAGCTTGCCTATGCCATGCGTACCTATATTTCCACCTTCGTCGGTCAGTTTCTCGATAATTTCATCTTTTCGCTCATCGTGTTCACCTATTTTGCGCCGATCTATTGGGATGGCTTTTGCTGGACGCCCCTGCAATGCGCGATGTGCGCGCTGACGGGCGCTTTGGCGGAGCTTGTTATGGAGATCGCCTTTTCGCCCATCGGCTACCGCCTGACGAAAAAATGGCAAAAGGAAGAGGTCGGCAAGGCATATTTTGACTATATCCAAAAGGAGAATAAGGCATGAAGGTCCTCATCACCGGAACAACACAGGGTATCGGCAAAGCCATCGCCGAGAAGTTTTTAGCGATGGGGCATACCGTCATCGGAATCGACAGACAGAAGGGAAGTATCGAAAGCCCTTCGTATACACACTGCCAATGTGACGTGCGCGATACGGCGCACCTTCCCGAGATCGCCGATATCGATATTCTCATCAATAACGCGGGGACGCAGAATGAGGACGATATCGATATCAATCTGAAGGCGCTGATCGATATCACCGAGCGCTACGCGATCCGAAAGGGGATCCGCTCGGTTCTTCACATCGGTTCGGCAAGCGGACATACGGGAGCGGAATTTCCCGAATACGCCGCCTCCAAGGGCGGTGTCCTCGCCTATACCAAGAACGTTGCGATCAGGATCGCGCCCTTCGGGGCAACCTGCAACAGCCTTGATCCCGGCGGCGTTCTCACCGAGCTGAACGCGCCCGTTATGAACGATCCCGTTTTGTGGAGCGAGATCATGAAGGAAACACCCCTGAAACGCTGGGCAACCCCCGGGGAGATCGCTGAGTGGGCGTATTTTCTCACCGTCACCCAGTCCTTCTGCACGGGACAGAATATCCTCGTCGACGGCGGTGAGGCGATCAACTACCGCTTCGTCTGGAAGGACTGATCCGCCACCATCTATCGGCATATTGCTGTATTTTTTTCTGTTTTGCTCCGCTTTTTTGACGGATTTTGAAAATTTGACAAAAAAATTAAAAAAATCCGAAAAAACTTCATTTTTCTATTGACTAAGCGAAAAAGCTGTGCTATAATGACACAAAATTTAATATTTCTGTATGATGCATTCAGGAAAGGGTGGCTTGCCACCGCCGAAGGAGTAACGCTCTCAGGTGTCCCTTATGGGATGAGGACTGAATGCTGACAGAGCTTTGGAGACGCCCGCCCAGCGCGGGGGCCGAAGGTGCAAGCGTAATGCGTAAACTCTCAGGCAAAAGGACAAAGATCGGGACACTACCCCCATATGTTTCTTTTTTGACGGTATACGTGATTACGTATGCCGTCAATTTTTTTGTTTCGGAGGAAGCATTATGGAAAAATTCATCGACATGATCGCATCGGGTAACGATGCCGTCAATTCCGCTGTCTGGGGTCTGCCCGGTCTGATCCTGCTGATCGGTACGGGTATCCTTCTGACCTTTGGTACTAAGGTCTTTCAGCTCAGTCACCTTCGCCATTGGTGGCGTGAGACCATCGTCAGTATCTTCAAAAAGGACAGTAAAACCACCAAAAATACCGATAAAAAGACCATTTCACAGTTTCAGGCGCTCTGCGCCGCCCTTGCCGCTACCGTCGGTACGGGTAATATCGCAGGCGTTGCCGCCGCCATCGTCACGGGCGGTCCGGGTGCGGTCTTCTGGATGTGGTTTGCCGCCTTTTTCGGTATGATCACCAATTTCTCGGAAAATCTGCTCGGTATCTATTACCGCCGCCGCAATAAGGACGGCGAATGGTCGGGCGGCCCGATGTACTATCTCAAGGACGGTCTCGGCAAGCGGTACGGCAAAAAGTGGCTCTCGCCTATCGCAAGCGTGCTTGCCATCCTCTTCTCTTTGTTCGCCATCCTCGCCTCCTTCGGCATCGGTAATATGGCGCAGATCAATAAGATCGTTCTGAATATGGATGCCGCCTTCTTTCAGAACGTTTCTCTCGGTACGATCCCCGGCACCGAGATCGATATCATCCATCTCATCATCGGTCTTTGTCTTCTCACGATCGGCGCTCTGATCATCATCGGCGGTCTTCAGCGTATCGCCCGCTTTGCCGAGATCGTCGTGCCTTTTATGGCGATCGTTTATGTCATCGGCTGTCTTATTATCTTCGGTATCAATATCGCAAACGTCGGCGCGATGTTCAAGGCGATCTTCAAATACGCCTTCACACCCGCGGCTTTCATCGGCGGTGGTATCGGTCTTCTCATCAAAAAGACCATGACGCAGGGCTTCAAGCGCGGCGTCTTCTCCAACGAAGCGGGTCTTGGCTCGTCGGTCATGGTCCACTCCTCATCGAACGTCAAGGAACCCGTCAAGCAGGGTATGTGGGGTATTTTCGAGGTCTTCTTCGATACCTTCGTGGTCTGCACCATGACTGCTGTTGTGGTACTCTCCACGGGCTTTATTGATCTGTCGACGGGCGCACCCGCGGCGGGCGCGAACGGTGATACGCTGGTATCCGAGGCGTTCGGAAACTATTTCGGCCCGTTCGGTACAGCGTTTATCGCCATTGCCATGCTCTTTTTTGCCTTCACCACCGTCCTCGGCTGGTCGCAGTACGGCTCAAAGGCGGTTGAATATCTCTTCGGTCAGAAGGGTGTGAAGATCTATAAATTCATCTTCGTCGCCATGATGGTGTCGGGCGCCATTATGGAAGGCGGTCTTGCGTGGGATCTCTCGGATACCTTCAACGGTCTTATGATGATCCCCAACCTCATCGGTGTCCTTGCCCTCTTCCCGCTTGTTCTGAAGATCACGGCAAATTACGTTGACAGAAAGATCAGGCATAAGGACGTAGCACCCATGCTGTCCTTTGATCCCGCACTTCAGAAAGAAGCCGGAGAGCATCTCAATGAAGAATAACAGCCTACCCATGCTCTTCGTTCTTTTCCGCCTGTTTTCATTGTAGCTTGCTTTGTTCAGAACACGGCGGAGCATGATCCGTATCGGCGCTTGTCAGCGCCGATACGGATCTCTTTTTTATCAAAGCCCCGATTATTGACAGAGAACCAGAAATGTGGTATACTGTATCCATAAAACAGGAGGTTTTACTATGACCCGCTTTACCCGTAAATGTATGATCTTATCTCTGACGCTTTGTCTTGTATTTTCTGTTCTGACCTCTCTCGTTATGACCTTCGACCTAAAGACGATCGGTCCCGAAGACTCCCTCATCGGGCTTTCCTATCTGAACGGCTTCATGCGGGATCTGATCGGCAGAAACCAAGGCATAGAGCTGTTTTCCGAGATCCTCGGTGTTCTTTGCTTTTTGTATCCCGCATACTTCGGCGCTCTCGGTCTTTATCAGCTGATCAAACGGAAAAGTCTCAAAAAGATCGATCGGGATCTCTATCTCACGGCAGGGCTGTATCTTGTGCTTGGTCTTTTGTACCTTCTTTTTGAACTGATCACGGTCAATTACCGACCGATTTTGACCGACGGCGTGCTTGAGGCATCCTATCCCTCCTCGCATACCCTCTTTGCCGTCACGGTAACGTTGAGCGGAAGCTATCAGCTCTACCGGCGCTTGCAAAAGACGTGGCAAAAATATCTTTCACTCTTCTTTGGCTGTTTTCTCGGTACGCTGACGGTCTTGTTACGACTGTTCTCGGGTGTACATTGGTTCACCGATATTCTCGCGGGCGCGATCCTCGGTCTTTCACTCGTCTTCGGATATATCGCGCTGTACAGCCAAAACCTGCGTTCCGACTCTTGACAAATATTCGAACTTATTGTATACTATATTTACACCGTTAGTTTAATTCAGTTACCCATTACCGGGCTATAGGAGGATTTTATGAAAGCATCATCGAAACGGATACTCTGTACCGTTACCGCCGTGATCCTGACACTTGTCACCTTGGGCGCTGCGCTGTCGGTCTTTTTCGCGCCCCTCTTTTCGGTTCATACCACCGATCAAAGCTTTGATCACCGCTTCAAGCAGGGTGAATATACCGAAAGCCTTTTTGTACCCAAGGTCGAGCTTGGCATCTTTTCGGTCATAAGCGAGATCAAGAATTTCAAATATCTGACGTACATCATAAACCATCAGGCGTATACCGCCGAGATCAAGGGATATGAGGCGGAGATAAAAAGCTGTCAGGATAAGCTTCTCGGTGCCGATCTTGAAGCTGATATTCAGCATTATGAGGCTCTGATCCAAGCGAATATCGATAAGATTGAGGTCGTCAGAATAAAGCTTACGCAACTGGATAGCGGACTTTCGGCAGAAGAAAAGGATAGGATTCCCACACTTCTTGAAAATGAGAGCTTTGTCAATCTTTTAGCCGGCTATTATCTCATCGGAGAGGGCGCTTCGATCCTCCTTGGCAATACCGTCACGGGCATTGATATCGACTCCACCTATTCCTGGGGCTCGTATTATCTCGGCATGATCCTCTCTCCCATCGCCATTGTCATGCTCATCTGCTTCGTCATCGCCTTCGTTATTCTTGTTTTTGTCTTTCTCATTCAGGCGATCACCTCTGTTGTCAGCTTCTGTAAGCACGTATCGGCACAGGATCACACCCTCGTTCAGCACTGCGAAAATAAGCTTGTGTATTACGCGCTGACCGTTTCTTCGATCTTTTTCGTGTTTTTGAAGCTTGTGCTTGGCGTGAATTTTGAAGTCGGTCTTTGCTTTATCTTACTCGGCATCTTCTATTTTGCCTCCCGTATCACGCTGACGGTCTATCAGATGGCAACGGCAGAGAAGCAGGACGTCACGCTGTATGTCAAGCAGATCTTCGCGCTGATCAGCGCCATCGTTCTTGTCATTGCGGCGCTTACCTTTATTTCTTCGGGCTTTATCAGCGGTGTTCTTCGTGATGCCGATGCCTTTGGCAGTACGTATATGCAGGAATTTCCGAATTCCGACGGCGGTGCGTCTTTGGTAAAGAAGGAGGTCTCGAATACCGTCATGATCAAGACGGCAATCGTCTCGGCGCTGGCGCTTGTGATCGGGATCATTGCCACGTATCTTGCCTTCGTATCGGTCGAAAAGCTTGCCATGCAGCGCTATAAGACCGCGCAGGGTGTCAAGAACTATTCCGCTAAATATATCCTCACCGCCATTCTTCTCATCGGTGTGATCGTCCTTTCACAGTTTGGCGCCCTTACGCCCGAGGAACAGAAGAAAGCTTTTTCCAAAGGAAAATACCGCTACCTCATCGGCGCTTACGCCGTCACGGGGGATGCGGACTATACCGACTATACCGCGCTGACGCTTGAGAAAGGTATCCTTGAGGGCGTGATCGAGCGCTATGAGTCGGGGGATTTCGGTGAAGATATCTCCGACCCTGCGCTATTTGAAAAGCAAGCGCTCAAGGCGTATGAACAGCTTGAGGATACCGAATACCGTATGCGCTCGCTGGAGCGTGAAAACGCATCCTTAACGCTTCTTATCGTGCTTTACGCCATCGCTCTTGTCAGTGAGATCGCGTATCTTGCTGTTCCCGCTGTCATCGAAAAGAGCCGCCGCGCGTAAACATATCCTTCAGACCCCTATTTCACAGTAAAGGAGATTTTCCATGGAAGATATCACGATCGGCATTATCGCTCTTATTATCGCGCTGGTATTTATGCTCGCGCCTCCCATTGTCACGGCGGTGATCGCTTCCAAAAAAGGTCATTCCGCCGTCGGCTGGTTTTTCCTCGGACTCTTTCTCAACTGGATCGCCATTCTCATCATCGTGCTGATCCAGAAAAACGAGCCGAATCATCAGCAGTATTATTACCAACCGCCCTACGGAACGCAGAACGGCTATCAGCCCTACCGTCCCGCGCCTGCCAATTTCAATCCCTACGAGCAGAATCACGTCAATAAACAGCCCTCTGAGACGCCTTCGGGAAGCGATACCCCGAATCCGTCTGAGCCGAAGAAGATCCTGTATACCGGAACCTGTCCCGACTGCGGAGGATTTGTTTCCGATTCGGTCTGTACGAATTGCGCAAGATACGTCGAAGCACCCAAAAAGATCTCTTACTGCCGTCAGTGCGGCAGCCGTATTGATTCCCCCTTCTGTCCCAATTGCGGCACGAAGAGAGAGTGAGGGCGTTATGGCGGAACTTTGGGATATTTATAATGAAAACCGTGAAAAAACGGGTGAAACCATCGAACGCGGCGGCAAAAGAACGCTGAAGGACGGGGAATTTCATCTTGTGGTTCACGTCTGGATCAAAAACAGCGAGGGAAAATATCTGATCTCACAGCGCTCTGCCTCGCGCCCGACCTTCCCTTTGGAATGGGAATGTGTCGGCGGATCGGTCACGGCGGGTGAGGATTCGCTCACGGGCGCTCTCAGAGAAACGCTGGAGGAGGTGGGCATCACGCTGGATCCCGAAAAGGGAAGCGTGGTCTTCACGAAGATCCGCCGTGTGATCGGCGGCAAGCCCTTCCGCGATATTCTCGACGTCTGGCTCTTTGAGTATGACGGGGACGCTGACCTGACAAAAGCCACCACTCCCGATGAGGTCAGCGACGTCAGATGGATGAGTAAGGACGAGATCAAGGCGCTTTATAACGAAGGAAAATTTGTCAGAAATCTCGTGTATTTCTTTTCGGATATCGCTAACTGATCTGACATTTTATGACATAATCCGACATTTTTCGACACCGTTACACGCAATTTTCATCCTACCACACACTCCACCCTTACCAATGCACCCCAAAATAAAAGTTTTTGATTGACCTTTTTTCAAAAAGGTCACGGGTGTGGGCAGCGCCCACATAACCTGAAGCAAAGCCTTGTGTCAGCGCTCACTCTTCCCCACAGCGCTGACACAAGGCGCATTTTTTATGTTGCGATATCTCTGTCGGAATCCTTTTCGGGTGCTACTCTTTTGGGAGTAAACGATTCCTGTTTGCTTCGCCCTCTCCGTCGGCTGCGCCGCCACCTCTCCCGT
>JAFVYN010000056.1 GCA_017508605.1 Clostridia bacterium | reverse complement strand
CTGCAGTGGGAACATGATGTTCTGTCGAACCGTCATATGCGGATAGAGGGCGTAGTTCTGGAACACCAGACCGACACCGCGCTTTTCGGTGGGGAGATCGGTAACGTCATCCGCGCCGAAAAAGATCTTACCGCTCGTGGGTTTCTGAAGACCACTGATCATATAGAGCGTGGTCGATTTTCCGCAGCCCGAGGGTCCGAGAAGTCCGACAAGAGAGCCATCGGGAATGACGTAAGTAAAATCATTGACAGCAACGACTTCTTCACCCGACTTCTTGTTACGGGAAGGGAAAATCTTGGTAAGGTTTTGTAAAATGACTTCCATGGTAGATTCCTTTCACTCTATCAAAGAATTTAAGATTTCATATATTGCAAGGAGATGAGATGGCTCAATACTCCTTTTTGGCAGCCTGTTCCGCGTGGATGCGCTTTTTATAAGCGATCATATCCTCGACCGAATCGAAGATCTTCTGACTATGATAATCGACCACCACCGTCACGGCAAAGACGTCGTGGATCGCGGATCTCGTGTGGGTCGAAATGAGAAGGATACACTGTAAAAGAAAAACGCCGAGAAGAACGAGAATACCCACGATGCCGATCTGTTCAAAGAAAAGCATCATGATGATGAGCACGGGGATCATAGTCTCAACGGTGAATTTGCCGAGGATCGCGCGGACAAAGAGCGAGAACGTTGTGATCCTGACACCGTCGGTACGCATCAGGGCCAGTCCAAAGATCTTTTTGCCGAGCGTTCTTCCCTCCTTCAGCTTCAGGGGGATGATAAAATCCCAGACGAGAATGGCGAGAAGCAGTCCGAAGGTAATGATCACAAGCGCCAGAGAGAACATCATCATATACGCTCTGACAGCCTCTTCGTCACTGCCGAGTGCCTCAATTCCCTTCTGACGGTGTTCCTTTTCGGCATCGGTCAGCTTGTTATACTCTTCCTCGGTGATATCAAATTTAACACCGTATTCGGTTTCGTAATATTCGATCTTGTCATTCCAGGTGGTCATATAGCCGTCATAGCCCAGGACCCAGGAAAGAAGCGCGCCGATCGCAACGGCGATGGTCACCACCATGATCGCGTCGAACAAAAACGCGGAAATGCGCTTGGAAAAACTTGCTTTTTGCAGATCAGTCACGGTCGATTCGCCCTCCTCTGACGGTCGGTAACATACCTTGGCAATAATTTTGCCCGTAAAACTCCATAGTGACTATAGTATAGCATAAATTTCGATATAATGCTACACTTTTTGCAAAAATTTTTCAAAACTTTTTTAAAAAAAATTCACATATCAGCCATATTCTTGAAAGCAAAGCCCGAAAGTATGGATTGTTTACAAAAAAATATTCTGTCAATAACAGACTCATCCCAATGCCATGAGTATAACTCTTAAAAATATTACGGAATACAGCAAAGTCCCCGACAAAATGCCGATCTCGGCATTCTGTCAGGGACATCATCGACTGTTATGGGTTCGCTTTGGGCTTTGCCGTGCGATTTTTCTTCTTACGGAAGACCGTGACCGAGCGTGAGGGAAGGTAACAGGTAAAGCCCTCGCACAAATACAGTCTTGAAGATTGATACACGTATCGGGTATCGACACGTCCATCGCCACCGAACGCCGTATCGTCACTCGTAAGCTCCACCTGATAGCGGCCCTCCTTTATGACGGGGATCATATAGCGCTCAAAGGACTTCGTCGGATGGAAATTGAAGGCAAAGATGAAGTCACCCGCCGCATAGATCAGCGTTTTATCCTGATTGTGACACCAGAGCTGTTCCTTTTCCTTGAGGGGGATCTTGTATTTTTTCAAAAACGCGACCATGGCGGCATCGAACGCGCGAAGCTCACCGTAGTGAAGATCCTCTCTGTCGGCAAGCGACCACTGTCTGCGGCAGTAATGATAGCTCCAGCCATTGCCCTCTCGCGGGAAATCGATCCATTCGGGATGACCGAATTCGTTGCCCATAAAGGTGAGATAGCCCTCGCCCGCCAAAGAAGCGGTGAGAAGACGGAGCATTTTGTGAAGCGCCATACCGCGGTGGATCACGGGGCTCTGAATGGACTTACTCATGGCGGTGTACATCTCGGCGTCGCACAAACGGAACATTACGGTCTTATCGCCCACCAGCGCCTGGTCATGCGATTCCACGTAGCCGATGCTCTTTTCGGCAATACGGCGGTTGGTCAGCTCATACCACAGCTTGCCCATATCCCAGTCCTCGTCGCGGTACTCCTTGATCAGCTTGATAAACAGATCGGGAACGCCCATCGCAAGACGGTAGTCAAAACCGAGACCGCCGTCCTTTATGGGAAGACAAGTGCCGGGCATACCCGACATATCCTCCGCCACCGTGATGGCGTCGGGCTTGATCTCATGCACCAGCTCGTTGGCAAGCATCAGATAGCTGATGGCATCAAGGTCAGTGTTCATGGAAAAATACATATCGTAGTTAGTAAACGCCGTACCGAGCGCGTGATCGTGATAGAGCATGGAGGTCACACCATCGAAACGGAATCCGTCGAAATGAAAGACCTTGATCCAGTACGCAAGATTGGAGAGCAAAAAGTGAAGCACCTCGGGCTTGCCGTAATCAAAGAGCTTGGTATCCCAGGCGGGATGGTGACCGCGCGCGCCCGGGTGAAAGAACTGCGTGTCGGTGCCGTCAAAACAGTTCAGCCCTTCCCCGACGTTTTTAACGGCATGGGAATGCACCACGTCAAGCAGGACCGCGATACCGTTCCGATGTGCCTCGTCGATCAGCCGTTTCAAAGCGGCACTCTCGCCGAAGCGTGACGAGGGCGCGTAAAAATTCGAGACCTGATAACCGAAGGAAGCGTAGTAAGGATGCTCCATGATCGCCATCAGCTGGATCGTATTGTAGCCGAGGGAGATCACACGGGGCAGAACGTTTTCCCTGAATTCATCATAGCTTGCAACCTTCCCTTCCTCACTTGCCATACCGATATGGCATTCGTAGATGAAGGGGATCTCGGGCATTTTGAAGGCAGGGCGCTCTCTGTCGGCATCCGACAGGGTATCCTCCAGCTTTGCGCACCACAAAAAGGTGTGAGGATCCTGCTCCACCCGTGTGGCGTAGAGCGGGACACGGCGGAGGTATTCGCCGTTTTTCCGAATGACCGTCTGAACGAACTCACCGAAGTGCGGCGCATCTTTTCCTTCAAGACGGATCTCATACACACCGTTTTCGAGGCGTGTCATGGGATAACGGGTCAAATCCCAACCCGCAAAATCACCCGTCACGTATACGGCGTCGGCGCCGGGCGCCCATTCGCGGTACACAAACCCGTTTTCGGTTTTGTGAAAGCCGAAATACAAATATGCATCGGCAAAGGATGAAAGCTCTGATGCACCCTTGAGAAGCTCTTCTTTTTTAGAAAGAAAATGGTTCACACGAAGCGCGATATCGCTTTCGTACGGTGCAAGGTATGAATCATAGCGTAGGATCTTGTAAGACATGTTGTTTTCCTCCCTTCAGTCCTTGTCGGACCGTTTTGATTTTACCATAAAAACCCTGTTTTGTCAATCGCACAACTTGACAAATCCCCTTTTTCTCGCTATAATACCATTGTTACCATTCCGAAAGGAGTTTTTTCGTGAAAAAAACACTCTCACTCATTCTTTGTCTTGTGATCCTCACGCTGAGCCTTACGGCGTGCGATTCCCGATACCTTTCCGCCTGCCGCGATGCGCTTGACCTCTCGGGCTTCTCCGAGCTTCTTCCTACCGATGACTTTTATGCTCTCGGCGATCGTTTCACGCTCGACGGCAAGCCTCTTTCGTCTTATCTCACTTACGAATACAGTACGACCTACGGCGGCGGCAAGACCAATCTGAACGATACTCTTGTGATGAAATCCGAGACCGTTCCCGAAGACAATAAGACCTATGCCACCACCTATCAGTATCTCACGGTCAACCGTGATCTTGAAGGTCTGATCCTGCCCTCGGAGATCGCCATCGGCGACAGCCTCAACACCGTTCTTGACAAGCTGACGGGCGATCACGATTATTTTGAACACTTCAAGCCCACCGCCGAAGCGATTTACGAAATGCACGTTCTGAAGGACGATACCGCCACCGTCACCCTGCGCGATATGGCGCTTGCCATCGACACCTCGGGCTACCGCTTCCGCTATCAGCTGATCTACTCCGATACCGAGCGCCTCATGACCGAAAACGGCTCACAGCTTCTCACACGCAGTATCATTTTCTCCTTTGACAACGATGCCGAGGGACACCCTCTCGTCATGGTTGAGATCATGCTCGAAGCCCGTCACAGGATCTGAACTTCCGCGATTTGAAAAACTCCCCGAAATCTTCACAAGTCCGTTCAAAACGGATCTGTGCAAAGAGGATTTCGGGGAGTTTTTATATGAAATTATTGATGCTCCATCGTGGGAACGCCGTCGACGAGGGACCACTTGCAAAGAAGTCTTGCGTCAGCGCCCGAAAGCTTGGTGAGGTTCGCGTTAACAGCCGTCACGGTTGCCTCGTACTCACTTGCCTTGAAGACCGTTTCGTTGCCGACCGAACTTCCGACCGAGGTGTCAAGACAGTAGTTATAGCTGAACTCACCGCCGCGGCCCTCGATAAAGATATTGATGGCACCCGTCTCGACTTCGCAAGCGAGCGTACCGATGAAGATACAGCCCGATACCGTACCGCCGCCCGACTGGTTGGATGCGGTGATACCCGCAGCCGCCTGATTGAGCGAGGTCACGGTCATAGCCGACGCGCAGTTGATAATAGCGCCGCCCCGTCTGACCGAACGGGCAATACCCGCCGCCTGAGCGAAGTTCGTGACAGAACCCGTGGTGATCACGTTCATCACCGTACCGCTGACATAGGGGAAGACGCACTCGTCACTGCCGTTGATCACGGCATTGATCCGATAGCCGTTGCCGTTATAGGTGCCGGCAAAGTTACCTGCCGCGCCGATACCGTTATACCCGATATAGCCCGCCATATCAATATCGGCAGTCTGCTTGAAATACTTGCCGTCAAAATCAATACCGATCGAGAGAAGATAGGTGAATTCATTGAAATCCTTTGCCGAGGACACGAGATAGGGATCTCTCTGCGTACCCTTACCGCCCGAGCCCTTGTATTCACCGGGTCTGCCCGAAGGAAGCGCTTCCACGTTGCCCTTGAAATATTCGGTCATCCAGGCAATTCTCTGCTCAAGCCACTTGGCAACGTATTCCGCATGCTCATCGTGATTTTTCAGCGCGCGCACCTGAGCGGGCTCACGGTTGATCTGCTGACCGAAGATCGGCCAGCGCTCAAAGTTTTTGTCAAAGTCGGCAGAATAGAGTGCGGCGACCGCGCGCACGTAAGCGGGGACCTCGTTGACGGTATCGAGGATCTCAAACCAACGGGTCTTGACCATTTCCGCAAACCATTCCTGCTTCATGAGCTGAATGAACCACGCATGGCTCTGCGAATAGTTATAGGAATCACTGCCGACGTAAATATACTCAGGCATGGGGAAGGAGGGATTCTTGTCATTGGCATCAGCATTGCCCGCCGCCAGGTCGAAATCCCAGAGAGGACCGAAGTGCAGCTTGCCGCCGACCTCCTGATACATGTAGAACGAGCCCCATCCCACATCGAGGTTCTTGAACAGCTCTTCCACAAGATACGCATCAACCACCGACTCAAGGTCGATCAAAGACGCAACGTAATCCTTTTCGCCCGTGAGGAGCGATTCGAAGGCGATATTCAGGGTGTCCGCAATATAATCGTACTGCTCGTCATTCCAGATGTCGCTCTTGATCTCATATTTGTGACCAAAGCCGTCCGTAACGGGCAATTCACTTGCCTGGGTGTCAAGCTCGACCAAAAAGCCGATCTCGTCGCCTTCCTTGATGGTATCGTCTACGTTGACGCGATAGTCCTGTACCTGCATCTGCTCGGATACCTGATAAACACCCATATATTCGCCGTTGAGGTAGAGATGCGCGAAGCGCACCGATGAGGAGAATTCGATTCCCGAAAGCTTGCCCGCCAGTGTCAGTGCCGCTGCGGTGCGGAGCATCGACTGGTCGCAGTGGACGGCAAGCAGTGTCCAGGAACGCGCGGGTCCCGCGCCCTGACCGAGAAGATTGGTCTTCTTTTCGAACTTGATGCGGTAGGATTTCTTTTCGATGTCAAACCAAGTGTAATTACCTCTGCCGCGGATCTCGATCACAGCCTCGTTCATTTCATAGGCATCTTCACTGCAATCGACCGTGATCTTACCGCCGATATACTCTTCCTTTGAGACGATCGGGGCGTTATCGGTGGTATTGATGGTAAAAACGGGCATGGTGTCAAGATAACCCGCGAGCCAATCCTCGGGAGTTTCTCCCGAAGGCGCTTTGCCGGTGGTATCGGCAGGCTTGTCTGTGCCCGCAGGCTTCTTCGTGGTCTCAACGGGATCATCGCTGCCCGTGGGCTTCTTCGTGGTCACGGGAGCTTGTGTCGTTTGAGGGGCTTTCGTTGTGGTTTCATTCGTCGTTACGTTTCCGACACAGCTTGTCATTGCCAGTAGGCAAAATACCGCTGCCATCAAAAACGAAAGGATCTGACGGATCTTCATAACAGTCTCCAATCTGTTCACATGATTCTATTTTCGAACACCGTCGAAAATACACTTTTATTATTATATCATAATCTTTTCTTCTTGTCTACCCTCTCCGTATCTTCAATTGTAAACTTTTTATAGATGGCAAGCAGGTGCTTTCTTTTTTGTCATACCCAAAGCCGGATCGGTGCATACTAACCCAAACCACCCAAGGAGGACGTATACGATATCATGTGATCTACGGAACAAGACCCGAAGAGATCAAGCTCTCTACCGTAGTCAATCGGGATGCAGGAAAACAGACACATAGAGACTGTCGTCTCCTCAGTCTGTGGAAACGGAAAAGCATCGAAACAGATCGCGGGGCTGTTGGCGTATGAAACTTTTAAAAAAATTATGACAAATTTAGGAACAGTTCTTGATTTATCAGAAAAAGTATGCTATACTGTTCACAACGAACAAGACATAAGGAGTTTCTATCATGAACCTGACTCACGATATCATTTACGTCGGCGTGAACGACAAGCACGTCGATCTTTTTGAAGGACAGTACCGTGTTCCGAACGGCATGGCATACAATTCCTACGTGATCCTCGACGAAAAGATCGCCGTCATGGACACGGTGGATATTCATTTTACCCACGAATGGCTTGACAATCTTTCCTCCGCTCTTGGAGACAGAAAGCCCGATTACCTCATCGTACAGCATATGGAGCCTGACCACAGCGCCAATATCGCGGCATTTTTGCAGACCTATCCGAACGCCAAGGTCGTCGCCAACACCAAAACAATCACCATGATCGGGCAGTTCTTTGAGAGCCTTTCGCTTGAGGGAAGAACCGTTCTTATCGAAAACGGCGGCACGCTCTCGCTTGGCAAGCACACCCTCACCTTCGTGTTCGCACCGATGGTACACTGGCCCGAGGTCATGGTGACCTACGACAGCTTTGACCGTGTGCTGTTCTCGGCAGACGGCTTCGGTAAATTCGGCGCGCTGGATGCCGACGAGCCATGGGATGACGAGGCTCGCCGCTATTATATCGGCATCGTCGGAAAATACGGCGCGCAGGTGCAATCGCTTCTCAAGGTTGCCGCCACCCTTGATATCGATATGATCTGCCCTCTGCACGGTCCCGTGCTGAAGGAGGATCTTTCGCACTATCTCTCGCTCTATGATACCTGGTCGAGCTATCGCCCCGAGGAAGAGGGCATTCTCATCGCCTACACCTCGGTATACGGCAATACCAAAAAAGCCGTTGATACTCTTGCCGAACAGCTTCGTCAGAAGGGAGCGCCCGCCGTTGTTGTCAGAGATCTTGCGAGATGCGACCTTTCCGAAGCTGTGGCAGATGCCTTCCGCTATTCGAAGCTCGTGCTTGCCACCACGACCTATAATGCCGACATCTTCCCCTTTATGCGCAATTTTATCGAGCATCTGACCGAACGCAATTTCAAGAACCGCACCGTTGCCCTGATCGAAAACGGCTCTTGGGCGCCTCTTGCCGCCAAGGTCATGAAGGGGATGCTCGAAAAGAGCGAGGATATCACCTTCACCGATACCACCGTCCGCATCAAGTCCTCGGTCAAGAAAGAAAATCTTGAAGAGATCACCGCCATGGCAAACGAGCTTTGCCGCGAATACATCGCCCTCTCAACCGATCAGGCTGATAAAAATGATATGAGCGCTCTGTATAAGATCGGCTACGGTCTCTACGTTGTCACCTCGCATGACGGCAAACGCGATAACGGTCTGATCGTCAATACCGTGTCTCAGGTCACCAATACACCCAACCGTATCGCTGTCACCATCAATAAAGAAAACTATTCGCATCACGTGATCAAAAATACCGGCAAGATGAACGTCAACTGCCTTTCTGTCAAGGCGCCCTTTGAGGTCTTTGAGCGCTTTGGCTTCCACAGCGGCAGAAACGTGGATAAGTTTGAGGGCATCACCCCTTCGCGCTCGGACAACGGTCTTGCCATTCTGCCCAATTACACCAACGCCATGCTATCGCTTGACGTGGAGCAGTACGTTGACGTCGGTACACACGGTATGTTCATCTGCCGTGTCACCGAGGCTCGTGTCTTCTCCGATGCCGAGTCCATGACCTACGCTTACTATTTCGAACACGTCAAACCCAAGCCTGAAACGCAGGGCAAAAAGGGTTACGTCTGTGAGATCTGCGGTTACGTATACGAAGGCGATACCCTGCCCGATGATTTCATCTGCCCCCTCTGTAAGCACGGCGCTTCGGATTTCAAGCCCATCGAATAAAGCCCTATCAATCAAAAAAGAGGATCACGCGCGGTGATCCTCTTTTTTAAATTGATAACTTATCATATTCCCGGGGTATTATACCGAATTGGCACGGAACTGCAGCTTATACAGATCAGCGTAGATACCACCGGCGGCAACCAACTCGTCATGTGTGCCGCTTTCCGCCACAAGACCGCCCGCAATGACCGCGATCTCATCGGCATTCTTGATGGTCGAAAGGCGGTGTGCCACCACAAGCGTGGTCCTGCCCTCGCACAGCTCGTCAAGAGCGGACTGAATGAGGATCTCGGTGGTATTGTCAAGCGCGCTCGTCGCCTCGTCGAGGATCAGAATGGGCGGATTCTTCAAAAAGACTCTCGCGATCGAAAGACGCTGCTTCTGACCGCCCGACAGTCTCACGCCGCGCTCCCCGATCACGGTGTCATAGCCCTTTTCGAGCGTCATGATGTAATCGTGGATATTGGCGCGCTTGGCGGCTTCGATCACCTCATCCTCGGTGGCATTGAGTCTGCCGTAAAGAATGTTATCACGGATCGAGGCGTTGAAAAGATAAATGTCCTGCTGTACGATACCGATATTGCGTCTGAGCGATTCCCGTGACAGCGAACGGATATCGTAGCCGTCAATGAGGATCTCGCCCGAGGTCAGATTGTAAAAATGCGGGATCAGATGGCAAATGGTGGTCTTGCCGCCACCCGACGGACCGACAAGGGCGAATTTCTTTCCCTTTTCGACGGTAAGTGAGATACCGTTCAGCACATCCTTTTCGTCATCATAGGCATAGACCACGTCACGAAGCTCGATCTTGCCCGAAAGCTCACCCACGTCGACGGCATCGGGCGCGTCCTCCTCGGGCTCGGCATCCATGATCTCCAGAAAACGCGAAAATCCCGTCACGCCGTTCTGATACTGCTCGGTGAAATTGATCAGCGTCATCACGGGGGAAATGAACATATTGACCGCCAGGAAGAAGGCTGAGTAGTCAGCAACGTCGATCGCGCCGTTATATACGAAAAGACCGCCCGCGATCAGCACCACTACGTTAAAGATATCGGTCACGAACGCCGTTGCCGAATGGAACTGTCCCATGGCTTTATACGCATCGCGGCGCGCTCTTACAAACGAGGTGTTACCCTCTTCAAACTTTTCTTTTTCTTTATCGGCATTGTTGAACGCCTTGGTGACGCGAATGCCCGAAATACTGCTTTCAAGCGAGGCGTTGATCTCGGCAACCGACTGGCGTGAGCGCATAAAGGCATCGCGCATCTTTTTACGAAGGGTCATTGCGATAGCAACGAGCAGAGGCACGCACAGGAAGATGATCAGTGTCAAGCGCCATTCGATCGAGCAAAGATACACGCAGGAGATCACAACCGAGACCGACGAAATGAGAAGATTTTCGGGGCCGTGGTGCGCAAGCTCGCTGATATCCATGAGATCGTTGGTCATACGCGACATGATCTTACCCGTTTCGTGATTGTCATAAAAGGAAAAGGGCAATTTTTCGAGATGGTTGAACATGTCCGAGCGCATTTCAGCTTGCATTCTGACGCCCATCACGTGTCCGTAGTACTGAATAAAGTAATTGAGCAGCATGCGCACGAGGTAAATACCGAGAAGTCCCACGCCCGCGATCACGATCATGCGGTAATTCTCATTCGGAATATACTCCTTCAGCATTTCACGTGTGATCATCGGATACACGATCGCGATCATCGCCACCAAGAGTGATGCCAGCATATCGAGAGTAAAGATCAGCTTATGCGGCTTATAATACGCCAAAAACCGTTTTAACATAAAGACTCCTTCATAGAAAATTCTCTTTATTCTATCACTCTTTGTCTTAAAATGTCAAGTGATTTTAGCTTTTTTTAAGAAGAATAAACATCACAGAGGAAAATTTTCCTTTCCCAAACAATTCCCTCTTTACTCTTTTCCCATTTTGTGCTATACTGTATCCATCACCCGTGAAAGGAGCCTCTTATGACCGTTTCATTTCTCACACTCGGCTGTAAGGTCAACCAATACGAAAGCGAAGCCCTCTCCGAGCTGCTTGCGCCCTACGGCATTATGACCGTTCCCTTCGGAGAACGCTGCGACGCCGTCGTGATCAATACCTGCGCCGTCACCACCGAGGGCGAGCGAAAGGCACGTCAGATGGTGCGCCGCGCGATCGCGAAGAATCCCGATGCCTTTATTGCCGTCACGGGTTGTGCCGTACAGCTTCACCCCGAGAGCTTTCAAACGATCAAGGGCGTTTCCTTTCTCTGCGGTAACGGAAACAAAACCGCGGTTGTCGAAGCTCTTCTCGCCTACCGAAACGGGAAAGCCTTTTCGGAATGTCCGCAAAGCTCCTTTATTCTCGATCGTTTTGAGCCGATGACGGTCACGAAAAGCGAGCGCACCCGCGCCTATATCAAGATCGAGGACGGATGTGACTCACGCTGTGCCTACTGCATCATCAAAAAGGCGCGCGGCGCGGTACGTTCCAAGCCTATCGCCGAAGTCATCGCCGAAGCCAAAGGCTTGATTGCCGCGGGCTACCGCGAGATCGTTCTCACGGGCATTGAGACCTCCGACTACGGTAAGGACATCGGATGCGATCTTGTCACGCTTCTGGAGGCACTCGACTCGCTTGAAGGCATCGGCAGGATCCGTCTTGGCTCTCTTGACCCCGCCATGTTCCGTGACAGCACGATCGATCGCCTGCAAAAGCTTACCCATCTCTGCCGTCACTTTCATCTTTCGATGCAGTCGGGCTGCTCCAAAACGCTTGCCGCCATGCGGCGAAGATCGAGTGCCGAGATGATCAAAGAGCGCATGGGAAAGCTCCGCAAAGCCATGCCCGACGTCACCTTCACCGCCGACATCATCGTGGGCTTCCCCGGTGAGACCGATGAGGATTTTGCCCTGACCGAACGCTTTCTCTCTGAGGCATCGCTTCTTGATTTTCATATTTTCGCCTTTTCTCCCCGCCCCGGCACCGAAGCCGCCCTCATGCCCGATCAGATCAGCTCCGAGGTCAAGGCTGCGCGGGAGCAAAGGCTCGAGACCCTCCGCCGCGCCTCAACCGACGCCATTCTCGACGGCTATATCGGTAAGATCCTCACGGTGCTGATCGAAGAAGAAAAGGATGGCTTCTCCTCAGGGCATACCGAAAACTTCCTGCCCGTTGCCACCGAACGCTTCGATCACTGCCATAACACCCTGATAAACGTTCTCATTACTGACAGGAAGGACGGCAGACTTCTGGGAAAACGCCTTCCCGCTGCCGAATACGACGAATGACCTTTTCCAAATTCTGCCACGATATCCTCCGAGGTAAGGGCAGCTGCTTTTACGCCGTACAAAAGGACCCCGAGCGCTTTCACGGTATGCTGATGCAGGCCGCCACACGCTCTACTGCCTTTGATCCGCAGTGCGAGGGCACACGCGCTCACTATATTTACGAGCTTCTCGCCATGACACCGAACAAGCCGATCTATCTTGAAGGGGCTCTGATCGCTTTTGGGGAGGCATCTCCCCTGCGCCGCTCAAAGCCCCTTCCCGTGACACGTACCGACGGACCGCAGTTTCCCCATAATCCCGCACCCTGCGACCATGATTTTCATTTTCTCGCCGAGCTGCTCTCCCTCTTTGCCAAGGACGGCTCCGATGAAGCCCATAACGCGCTTCTCACGGCATATACCGAGCTTCTCGGATACTTATCTCTGAAAAAGGCGCGTCCCGAATGCTTTTTCCCCGAGCGCGACGATTTCGAACAGCTTTCGATCCTGCTCTGTGAAGAAAAGCTCCTTGACCCCCTGCTTGCGATCGCGCATATCGGCAAGCTTTTTGAAAATCCCCTGTATACCGATTTCGATTTTGATATCTTCCACGATACCGTCGGCATGCCCTTGCTCAATGAACTGAAAAAGCAGGGCGAAAACGCCGATCTTTCGCGGTATCTTCACATCTATCTCCCCGAGACGAAGAGCGAGACCGAGCCGATCACCACCCGCAGAAGAGAGCGGAAAACACCTGAAGAGCCGGACGATCCTCACATCCTCATGGAGATCGTTGACAAGGGTGCTACCCCCGATGTCACCGAGGAGGCACTCATGAAGCTTGCCTCGATCTCGCATCCCGACTTACGCCCCTGGGCGCTTTCCCGTATCGATGACGATCCTCTGCACTATCTCCCCATTCTGATCCGGAATTACCGTGAAGAAGACAGCTTTGAGGTCTGGTACGCGCTCAAGCAGATCCCCGTTGACCGCGAGAACGAAAACAACTGGCACGGTGTCCATCTTGATCTTCTCCATATGAAGGAACGCGGTCTTCAGCCCCCCGAAAAAGCGCTTCTCTTTATCGTTCGCACCACCTTTTGTTCCTGCTGCCGTCTGGAGGCAATAAAACAGCTCCACAGCGCCCGCGCCCTCACCCGTGACGTGCTGCTTGACGCCCTCCATGACTCCAATGAGGATACCCGCGACTTCGTTCATTCGCTTTTGAACCCCCAATAAAAAAACCGGTCCCACGGCAACTGCCGTGGGACCGTTTGTTAGTTGACTGAAGCGCCCGCGATCGCTTCCACGATCGACTGCGCGTAAAGTCGGGAGAGAAAATCGTTGGGATGGTTGATATTATTGCCCGTCATGTGATAATAAGGCTTGGTCTCAAGAAGCGAGGCATGGAGCGAGGTCATCTGTACGATACCGTAGGGAAGCTTCTTATCCGTGACTGCCTTGATCATGGCTTCCTCAAAATACTGCTGATTGCCCCAGAAGCCCGCCGCTTCCCGATTGGGAAGCATGGTTGCCACAAGAAGCACCTCACAGCCCGAGTTCACCGCTTTTTTCGCCATGCTGACCAGCCGCTGTGCCAACATAACGGGATCCACGCCGCCGTCATTCATGCCGAACGCGATCACAACAAGATCGGGATCGTGATCCAGCACACGCTGGGTGAAATTCTGCACGCCCCAGACCGAATCCATGCCCGCGACACCGGTATTGATCGCCGTCACCTTGCTGTTACCGAACAGCTTGCCGAGATATTCGGCACTCATTTCCGACCAGCGCGGCGCATAGGGATCGGAACCGATAAAGCCCGAGGTATTATAACCCTCGGTAATGCTGTCACCGTAGTAAACGATCCTGACCTCTTCCCCGTTTTTCAGCTTTTCGAGGGTTTTGGGGAATTTGTCACTCTGTGCCTTGGGAACAAAACCGTTGTAGCTGTCCTCATGGCGGTAGGTCACGAAGACCTGATATTTGAAGAAGGTATCACCCTCACCCCAACGCACGAAGGGGCGCGACGCACCGAGATTCGAAGCAAAGCAGCCGAACGATGAGCCGTTCATGGGATAATACTCGCTCACCGCCATTACGGGGATCGACGTGCCCTCGGTGAGGATCAGCTTGCCGTTTTCAAGCGTATAGTCAACGCCCTCGCGATACTCGGTCTTAAGATCCGCCGAGCGCACCGAAATGATCTCGGTGGGGGTATAGAGAAGGGATGCCTTATCGTCCTCGCCCACAAACATCACCGATTCGTTGTAAACGGTGTTGCCCTCCCAAAGGGGCGTCATATAGCTGTCGAGATCGTACTTATCGTATACCAGAAGCGCCTCGGTCACGGGGGCTGTGGTCTCGGGAAGCGTTGTCACAACGGCTTCGGTCGTAGTTGCCGCGGGATCGGTAGTCGTCACTGCCTTTGTTGTTGTCGGTGCCGTTGTGTCAGCACCGCCGCAGGATACCAAAAAGAGAGATGCCAGCATAATTGCTCCTATCAAAAGTAAGATTCGTTTCACACTATCACTCCTTTGCGCTTTCTACTACAAAGACCGACTTCACCGCTTCCAGCGAGAGCGTGAATGTCGTTGTACCGTCCTTCACCGTGGTTTTGAGCGCACTTCTTTCGCCGGTATGCGGATCCCAAAGCTCCAGGAAAGCAAACTCACCGCGCAGTGTCACCGTGGTTTCGCTCTTCTGCTCCGAGGAATTCGCGAAGAAATACACCTCACGGTCCTCGATCACCTTGTGGATGTAGGTCAGATGACCGTTTTTGGTACGCACATTGCCGATATTCACGTCATAAACGTCCATGCAGCTCTTCATGACTGTCGAAAGCTGTGTGACCGACGCGATATGATAGGCCTTGCCGCCCTTTTCATTGGTCTTGTTGCCTCCCGCGAACAGCTCGGCGGAAAGCTTTCTGACAGCCTCGTCATCCTTTTCAAAGGTAGCGCGCGTCGGGATCGTGCCGACCGAAATGACAATGCCGCCGTTATCGTAAAATTCCTTGACCTTCTGAAGATTCGAAAGCGAAATACATGCCATGGAGGGCAGGATCATGACACGGTAATCCTCGTAGTTCACCGGATTCGCGAGATGGAGAAGTCCGTTTTTGACCGTGACCTTTTCGTCAAGCACCGAAGGATGCAGATAAGTGTAGTCGATCCTCAGCGTTTCAGACAGCATCTCGGTCAGCTTCACGTAGTTCGAATCCGCGGGGATGTTATAGCTGCCGTTGAAGGAATAGACCGATTCCATATAGTCGATGGGGTAAAGAACCGCTACGTCCGCTACGTGTCTGCCCTTCTGAAGCAGAGTCTGTACGCGTGCCACGTAGGTATTATAGGGCTTCAGTACGTTGGTGTAATTGGGATTGCGCCAGGACAGCTCGGGCGGGAATACCACGTTATTGCGGTTATCATACCAAACGGCATGCGGAACCATCACGTTGATGCCCTTGGCATAGAGGTCCATGGCGATCTTGTAAAGATTGTCTTCCGAAAGATTCGGATCCATCGCGCCGTAGGCTTCCACGCCGACAAGGGGCTTATCCCAGTTGTACGCCGAGGAGGATACGACCTTGTAATAATCCTCGGTCATGCCGTAGTTATAGATCACGTCGACAGAGGGAGCGCTCTGATACTTGAAGCAGTACATTAAGTCGCCGTGATATGCCAGCGGGCTTTCGACGTCCTCGCAGTTCATATGGCCGAGAAGCTCAAGGCCGTGTTCACGGCACCACTCATTCATCTGACCGATATAGTTCTTTGCGAACATTTCGGTACGCACGCGGTTGAGAGCATCTCTCGCTTCGGCGGTCTTTTCGCCGATATCGTAGAAGAGTGCGGGATAGTAAAGGATAGGATTCACGCCTTCCCCGTACATGGAGGCGAAATACTCGTTGAAGTCACCCGTCCAGGTTCTGGCGCCCTGCACACCGTAATTGGCATTGGAGGGCCAGAAGCAGGGTTCATCGTAAAAGGCGGAGGTAATGGTGCCGTTGTCGAAATATTTCTTGAAGCGCTTGTAATATTCTTCATAGGTGATCTCGATAAAGGCAGCGACCGACTCCTCGGAGAGATAGTCCATACCCTTGTGTCCGTCCTTGACGGTCACAAATGCCATTACCGTCCATTCATCGCCGTTCGGGACGGTGTATTCGAGATACGAGCCGCGGTAATTCGAAAGATCCTCTTCGATGTACACCTGCTCGTTACCGTGATAAAGCTTCATCTCCACGATCGAAGCAGTGTCGGAGGAGACCGACTTCATCATAAGACGGAAGCACTGTGCCGTTACGGGAGAGAAGCTGATATCAAAGCCGGCACCGATACGGTTGCCGTTGTGGCAAGCGACCCAGTCGCCCTCGGCATTCTGATATTCAATCGCAAACGAGGTCACACGGTTGAAGGCTTCCTCGATCGTGACACGGTCGACCGTGACAGCCTTGCCGAAATCAATAGCGATCCACTGATTGGTCTTTTTGCCGTCCGCGGCATTCCAACGGGTCGATTTGTCTCCGTCAAAGGCGTAAGCGGCGATATATCCGTCCGAAAAACAGCTCGATGACGAGTAGCCCGCGCTCGAGACCGTTTCGGAGGCGTTCGGGACCAAAAGCTTCTTTCCCTCGGAAAGCACCTCAAGCTCCGAGATCGTTACGCTGTCGCCGTGGATCTTGTCAAAGGAGATGCGGATGAAGGAAGCGCTGATCGAATCAAACTTGATGCTCTTGCCCGCGCGTCCGATCGTGGCAGCATTTCCCAACGGCTTCCAGACACGCTCGCTTTCATCGTAATAGGATACCGACCAGGCATCCACGCGCTCAAGCTCGGTGTCAGACGGCTCATACAGTCTGATCTCGTCAAGTGTTACCGCTTTTCCAAAGTTCAGGGTGATATACGTGCCGCTTCCCGAATGCTGATAGGCATTCCAGCGAGTAGATTTGTTGTTATCAAGGGCTTTATCGATCTCATAGCCCGAGGCTTCGGTATAGGTCGAGGAAGCTGTCGCGCCGATCGGGAAGGAATCGGGATCAAAATCACCGAGATCCACGATCACAGCACCTGACGAGATATCGATGATCTCATTCGTGGTCTTATTCCATGCGACCGCACCCATAAATTCTCCCTGAAGGATCTTCAGAAAGATCTTGCCGTCCTTGACACGGCTCGATTCGGTCATATCAAGGCGCTTGGCGGTCAGATGGGGATAACGCTCAGCAAGATGTCCGCCCGCCGTATAGCTCGGGAAGCCGTTTTCGTCATACAGCGAAAATTCCATGCCGTATTTCGAGCCCTCCTCGAGTGCCGCACCGTACAATTCGAAATAGCGCTCACCGAGATAGCCCTCGAGCCAGTACGGAAGAATACCAAAGCCCGAATAACCGCTTTCGAGATAAGAATTTCTGACGATCTCCCGAACGCCCTCGGTCGTCATGTTTTCAAGCGAAGTATTCCAGAACCAAAGAGGCTTGGAGGTCATGTTATCGGCAGGGGTCAGAAAAGTGGGATACATAGGATCGCCCTTCACCTCAACGCTCACGGGCGAGGTCTCGGTCACAGGCACGGTTGTTGTGGTTTTGGGAACGCTCGTCACTTTATCACCCGGTGTTGTCCCGTTTCCGTTTTGATCTGTGGTGTCGGGTGTACTGTCACCGCAGGCGGCGAGGGTCATTGCAAGCATCAGCATAGCCAATAACAGTATAATCAGCTTTTTCATAGCTGCTCCTTTCGCAATCATGAACAGCCGCAAACCGAAATGTTCGATTTGCGGCTGTGCTTTGTTTATTCAGGGATCAATTGGTAGAAGCTGTATACACGACCGTGTCTCCGTCTGTGATCGTAACGGTGATCTTCGAATACGCTCCGTTGGGAATATCGGTGATCACACTGCCAAAGATCGCCGTGCCTTCACAGGCGATGTAGATCTCGCCGTCTGCCGTGATCTTCTGATACAGAGAATAGTCACTCTTCTCGCCGCCAAGGGTATTCTTCAATTGCTTGACACCGCCGTCTACCGTAAAGGTGATCGTTACATCAAGCGAGTGATATGCCTTGATCAGCTCGGGATTTGTAAGCAGAACCACGCGCACGTCATGATAGCCTTCTTCCGCGTCTCTGACCTGAACGTAAGGCTGAAAAGCGCTGTCGCAGATCAAGGTTGTGGCACGGTCATGGAAGACCTCCATTTCAGCAAGCTGAATATAAACACCGTCTGCCTTTTGATACATTTCGCTCGAACGAATGATGATATAACGCGCGTAAATAGGCTCGAACTGAATCGAAACGCCTTCCTGCGTCGCAACGTGAGTATTGGTATAGCTGCCGATGGCGTTCCAGTCCTTACCGTTCGAAGAGATCTCGACCGTGAAGGACTTGGGAATGCCCGACCATGCGGGGTTATCCGCGCCGCCGTTTGCGGAATACAAAACGATCTCATCGATCACACAGCGCTTGCCAAGATCGTAACCGACGAATTTGCCGTCGGTCACGCCCGAGCTAAAGGTGGTATAGCCACCCGCCGCTTCGATCACGCCGTTATTCAGGAACGATCCGTCCCAACCGATACCGAGAAGGGTCTCGTACGCAAAGATCGAGGCGTTCTCGGCAAGATTGATATGCTTTGTGTCGGTCGCGTTGCCGGGAAGATGCAGACTATCGCCGTTGTAACAAGCCATTTCATAGATCGAAGGCTCACCTACGGCTGTATTGACGTACAAACGGATCTCGTCGGTTTCTACGGAATCAAAGGTAACGTCAAACGATGAACCGACGGTTGTGCCGGTATAAGCGTCTGCCCATTCGCCGGATGCGTTTTTATACTGGATCGCAAAGGAGGTAATGCGGTCATATGCTTCCGTGATCTTCACACGGTTGACCGTGACCTTTTGGGAAAATGTGGTGGCAAGCCAGGAATTGTCGCGTTGTCCGTCTGCCGCCGACCAACGGGTGTCAGGGCAATTATCAAATGCCTCATATGCGGAATAACCGCCCGACGCGTATTCGCTCGATGCCGAGCAATCCGCCATCGGTCTTACTTCGGTGTCACCGTTATACAAAGCGATCTCGGTGAGTGTCAGGCAATCCTTGCCGCCAATATCGGTGAAAACGATACGGAAATACTGACAGCTGACAGGACTGTCAAGCGTGATCTCCAGAGAGGTACCGATCGTCATGTCATCGTAAATGCTGACCCATTTGCCCTCGGTCTCATTCCAGATCTCAAGCGAGAAGCCGATGACAAAGCAAAGCGAAAGATCGGTATATTCAACCAGGTTGATCTTGTCGACCGTCACCGTTTTACCGAAATTAATGGCAAGCCACGAACCGTTATAGGTTTGTGTTCTGGAATTCCAACGAGTTGTGAGGTCACCGTCATATGCCATGGATGCGCTGTAAGCATCAGCGAAGATAGAGGATGCGCTGATGCCGAGAGGAAGATCGGGCGCTCCGTTCACCGATTCAAGATCGGCACGGACAATATCTTCATTATGATAAAACGTAACTTCGGAAAGCGTCAGACAGTCTCTTCCGCCAAGATCGTCCAAAACGATACGGATCATGCGCGTTGTGACAGGTTCGTCAAAGGTAATCTTCAGCTCAGCGCCGATGGTACCGCCGGTCGAAACCGTTTCCCAGGTCTTGGTAGCGCTGTTCCACGCCTCAACGTGATGACCGACAACAAAACAAAGCGAGCTGTCAAGTGACTCCACGATCGTCATGTCGGTAAGAGTAACGACCTTGCCGAAATTGTAAGCCAGCCATGAACCGTTATAGGTGTACGAGCAAGCATTCCATCTTGTCGCGGGATTACCGTCAAAGGCAAGCGGAGCGGCGTAGAGTGCGCCATAGGTACTGGATGCACTGCCGCCGACGGGCAATGTTTCGGGGTTTTGCTCTGCGGATACGCCGAATACCGGCAGCATAGAGAAGATCAAAACCACTGTCAGGAGAAATGCAGTAACGCGAATACTTTTTTTCATAATACAACTCCTTATAATAAAAATGATTGATCGCGGTCCATTAAAATTGTATCATATTTTCACATAAAACAAAATATCGTTATTTTTTGTATTATATGTCCATTTTTGCTAAGATTTGTATCGATAATTGCCTTATAGCAAATCAAGATATTTTCTATTTGTATACTTTTTATCTTATGAAATTACTATCATGATAGTTTTTTGTAGAATATAACCAAATTTCAGTGTACAGCTGCCTTTCGGTAAAATACAAGAATTTTCTTAGAAAAACAAAAAAAGATCCGACTCCGTAAGGAATCGGATCTTGAAGTTTTTAATCTCAAATGATCATTAAAAACCGAACAAAGGCGAAACGAAACAAGACGCTAGGAAACATCGTATTGATGCATTGAACAATCAGTTCAAGCCCTCGGTCAATTAGTATCGGTCAGCTAAACACATTACTGTGCGTACACCTCCGACCTATCAAGCTTGTAGTCTACAAGCGACCTTACCAGGTTATCCTGTGGGATATCTTATCTTGAAGCATGTTTCACGCTTAGATGCCTTCAGCGTTTATCACTCCCGCACGCGGCTACTCGGCTATGCCATTGGCATGACAACCGATGCACCGTTGGTGCGTCCGACCCGGTCCTCTCGTACTAAGGTCAGCCCTTCTCAAATATCCTGCGCCCACGACAGATAGGGACCGAACT
>JAFVYN010000055.1 GCA_017508605.1 Clostridia bacterium | reverse complement strand
GGGGAAGAGGAATTGGAGAGTGAGGTTGCGGCTGTTGGGCCAAAGCTGTACGTTGCGATCAAGCAGCTTGTTCGCTTGCTTGTTCTTGCCTTCCTTGGCAATGATCGCACGCGCTTTTTCTTTGACCGTATGAATACCGCCATCTGTCCACAGGTATCTAACGACCATGTTGTAGACGTTCTTATCTGCACAACGGAAGACCGCACAGGGAGCCGCCTTTTCGAAGGGGCGCTCGCTGACTGCCTTGGCAAAGACCTTAGCGATCTGATCCTCGTTGTAGGAGGTCAGATAACCGCCGTGGAAACGGCAGTATTCGTGCTTGGTCGCACGGAACTCCTCAAGATCGCCAAACAGCTCGGGATCGGGCTCACGCACCGATTTGTCTTCACCAAGCAGGTTTTCCTTGGCGGTAACGCAGAAATAACCGTAGCCGACGACATTCTGATCGGCATCGCCTCTCTTGGTATTGGAGGGATCGCCCCAGGTCACGTCGAGGTAGTAACAATACTTGCCGAGCTTAACGACGTTCCATGCATGGGTCTTGCTGACGACCTGACCGCAACAAATACCGACCGACTGCAAGAGGTACTGTGCCGCAACTGCATAACCGACGCAAACCACCTTGTGGTCGACGAGAGCGCTGTGGAGCGAACGGAGCGTATCCTCCTCGCGGACGTTCTGTCCCGCACCGCTGTCAAGTCCGACACCGTCGTAATCGAGATTGAGGATCAAGCGGCGGTAAATGGTAAGCATCGCTTCGTAGGGATCGGTCTTTCTCGTGATACCCTTGGTGAAGAATTTGACGTGCGCGCGAAGCTCTTTCCTGTGCTTCTGTACACGGGCGATGTCCACCTTACCGTCACTGCCAAGACAACGGAAGCAAAGAGACATGCTCTTCACCTTGTCGCCGACATGGCTGTAACGGAAGCTTTCGACCCAGAAAAATTCGGGATAATCGTAAAGCACAAAATAGAAGATGCGGCGTACCATCGAGATCGGCATATCGAAGCAAGGAATTGCCTCGTCGCTGAAGTCGGAGATGTGGCGTGCAATCTCGTTGTAAAGACGGATCTTGGGATTCTTATCCTCCTCGGGCTCGTGGGGAATCAGCTCACCGCCTGTTTTGAGCTTGGCAAGCTTGCCATTCTTCTCGGCTGTGGGAATGTCCGTCTTGGTTCTCGGCATTCCGTCGGAAGCGGAGGAGGTATCGCCTTCATCAGCGCCCGCGTCCGCGTCTCCCTCCGTCTCGTCGGCGGCACTTCTACCATCGTCGCTGTCGTCATCACTTGCGTGCTTGCCACGCAAATAACGCTTCCAGAAGCGAGGAACACGGTCGGGGTCATAAAGGGCATCAAGCCCCTCGTTGCTTCCGCCACCCTCTTCGTCATCGCCGGGGGTAGGAAGCAGATCCTCAGGTTCTTCGGGTGTCGCGTTTTCAACCACGTAGTCGAAGGAGTTTCTGCCCTCGTTTTCCGCGATATAACGCTTGATGTCCTCGATCAAGGGCAACCAGCTGTCACCGATCGCACCTCTCGTGTACTCTGCGCGCTCAGAAGCTCCAATGGCGTCAAGATAGCAAAGCTCTTCGTAATAGAGCTGTGCGATCGCGGCAGTTGTTACGCAGTTTTCATCTCTATGCCAGACAGAGAGCAAGCCGCGCAAAACGGCAACAAAAACGCAGTCACGAGGCAGATCGCACTCAATTTCTACGCGACGATCCTCGTATGCAAGGCGGTAGAAGTATTCGCTGAGTTCTTCACCCTCTTGCAGCGTAAAGGGATCGGCAAGCGTAAAGGTAAGGTTTTTCGGAAGCTCGCGATCGTTGAAGCGCTCTGCCCAATAGCTCTTGACCTCGTCAACCACGCGCGAAAGATCCTTGTCTTCGCTGATCGACTCAACCTGGCAGCTGAAGCAGATGTAACGGTGCTTGTCATAGATGGCGTAGCGACCCGTAACGAGAGGACGCTTACAGAAGGAGCAATGCGTAGGCTTTTCCTCTGTTTCTTTTTCCTTCTCCTCACCGATCTTTCTTTCGCAGTTGGCAAGAAGCGACAAGCTACCCGCCAAGTCATAAACAGAAGGAAGCGTGTCAGCGCCAAAGTAAATGTAATGAGAATCGCCTGCAGGAAGTGTCGGATGCTCGGAGAGCCATTTGAGGTAGTCATAAATGTAGGAGAAGAGCTCCTCCATAATGCGTGCGCCGCCATCATAAAGGCGGTCGAGCACACCGACATCCTTCACAGCATCATTGATGATAAGGAATTCGACGACGTTTTCATCCTTAGCCGCTTCGCTGTCGACAACATAAGGATAAAGTGTTTCGACACACCCCTCATAGCTTTCGTCAACGGATGCCTTCTCAACAGGAGAAAGCAGGACGGGGCATACCGCAATACAGCGATAGGAATCGGGGAACATGGTGCGCAGGAATTCGTTGAAGACTGCCGCAAGAAGCTTTCTTGTACCGTCAGAGCACTTTTCACGCGAAACGAGGCGAACCGTGAGCATTCTGCCATTTTCCAAACGACGCGCCTGCTCGTTCACCGTTCTTTCGTCAAGATTCGGATTACCGCCGACGCCTTCCTTGAAATTAAGCGTCTGGCTGTTCGCCATCAAGCGATAGAAGCCATAGGTCTCACCAAGGATCTTGGCGCATTCATAACCGACATTAATCTCTGCAAGCACACCCGTGCTGTAATGATGCACACCGTGCAGATCCTTTGTGTCGACACGGTCTGTAACGGTATAGCGACGCAGAAATGCAGTATCAAGACAAGAGTTGTTTGTAATGTTCTCTTGGCGCAGATAAATGGTCTTTCTATCCGAAGAAATCTTCTCAATTTCATACTCGTGGTTGTCATATATGATGTACTGACCGGGTAAATACTGCTGATACACACGATCCGGGAAGGTATCCAGCGCACCAATGACAGCACCGTGCATGGAAAGCTCAACACGCGTGTTGTTTTTAAGAAGCTTTGCAAAAATCTCTTCAATACGAAGGAAGGAAATGTGAAGCTCGCTGTGAAGCTCATAGCCATCCGTCTTTTCAGGCTGAATGATGCTATAATAGTTATAAACGGGCTTGTTTGCGACAGTATACTGTACCACACTTCCATCCAGCCTGGTTCCGCTCTTGGAGGCGATCATC
>JAFVYN010000054.1 GCA_017508605.1 Clostridia bacterium | reverse complement strand
TCGTCTTTAGAGTTTAATAGAACATCTTTCGTGCAATAAAGTTGATTTTCTTTATTTCCGTACGGACACATATTACCGTGTCGGCAGGTCATGCAACAGGCAAGAAATATACCGTGTGGGAGTTTTCTTTGCAGATTCGCAAAAGCGTCAACCCACAAATAATCCCGTCCTGTTCCGCAATATTCTATGTTATTATATTTTAATGTTATTTCAACTTCATTGTCGGTATAGGAAATTTTTACAGGCGATGATATTTTATTTGTTTGTGAGAGTAAGGTGATTTGTGATTCAATAATTTCTTTCATAGCCGCACCTCCTATTATCGTTATTATATCATAAAATCGGTTGTTTGTCAAATGATGCATCGCCTTGCGGCGATATGATGTTTTTCGCTTCGCTCAAAATGATGTTGTTCCCTTCGGTCGCAATGATGCGATGTTTGCCCCAATGTGCCGTCAGGCACACATCATTAGGCGTAGCCGTCATCACTCGGCGTAGCCGTCATCATTTGCCGAAGGCAAACATCATTCAAAAAAGCCTAATTTGTCCTGTAGACAAATTAGGCTTTTTTGTTGGTGGGGGAAGGTGGATTCGGACCACCGAAAGCGAAGCTAACAGATTTACAGTCTGCCCCCTTTGGCCACTCGGGAATTCCCCCATATGGAGCTGGTGAACGGAGTCGAACCATCAACCTGCTGATTACAAATCAGCTGCTCTGCCATTGAGCCACACCAGCATGTCGTTGTCTCCGTTCTTCAACGGCACTACTGATTATAGCACAAAGAAATAGCTTTGTCAATACCTATTTTGAAAATTTTTAAAGTTTTTTTCGCCTTTTTTCGGGGCTTTCTCTTGAAGACTTTTCTGCTCTGTGATACAATAAAGAAAAAACATAAAAGGGGCAGGGAGAAAGGGTATGATCGATCAGGTTTTTTGGGAGCGCGCCGTGGCGATGGTGAAAGAGATGACAAGGGAAGAGAAGATCTCGCAGGTTCTGTATCAAGCCGCCGCCATCGAGCGTCTCGGCATTCCTGCATACAATTGGTGGAACGAAGCGCTTCACGGTGTGGCGCGCGCGGGTCAGGCAACGGTATTTCCGCAAGCCATTGCCATGGCAGCATCCTTTGACGACGAACTTCTTGAACAGGTTGCCGATGCCATTTCGGACGAGGGCCGCGCCAAATATAACGAATTCAAAAAGCAGGGAAGGACCGATATTTATCAAGGGCTGACCTTCTGGTCACCCAATATCAATCTCTTTCGCGATCCCCGTTGGGGCAGAGGTCACGAGACCTACGGCGAGGACCGTTATCTGACGGCGCGAATGGGAACGGCGTTTGTCAAGGGTTTGCAGGGCGATCATCCCAAATACCGAAAATGCGACGCGACCTTGAAGCATTTTGCGGTGCATTCGGGACCCGAGAGTCAGCGCCACAGCTTCAATGCCGAGGTCACGGAAGAAGAGCTTGACGATTTTTATCTCTGGGCGTTCCGATACTGCGTGGAAAAGGCACACCCCGCCGCCGTGATGTCAGCATACAACCGTGTAAACGGCGAGCCTTGTTCGGCATCCCCCGCGCTTCTTCAAAAGATTCTTCGCGAGACATTCGGGTTTGAGGGCTACGTGGTCTCGGACTGCGGCGCGATCACTGATATTTACGCGCATCACAAATACGTTGCCACCAAGCCCGAGGCGGCGGCGCTTGCCGTCAAGGCAGGCTGCGATCTCAATTGCGGCGGGGCGTACCGTGCGCTTGACGAAGCGCTGGAGCGGGGGCTTCTTGGTGAGGATGAGCTTACGCGTGCGGTCGAGCGGCTGATGTACGCAAGGATCTCGCTTGGCATGTTCGATGACGATTGCCCCTATGACGCGATAGCTTACGACTGCGTTGAATCCCCGGAGCATCGTGCCCTCAGTCTCAGAATGGCGGAGGAAGGCATTGTGCTTCTTGAAAATGACGGGATTCTTCCCCTGAAGGAGGGGATTTCGGTTGCCGTTGTCGGCAAGAATGCCTTTGAAAGATCGGTCTATCTCGGCAATTACAACGGGACTCCGAGCGAGATCCTGACCTTCGCTGACGGGATCAGGTGGTATGCGGGCAGGGTACGTCTGGCGCATGGCTCAGATTATTATCACCCGATCGCCGAGGCGGTGGCGGCGGCAGAAGCATCTGACGTGGTCGTGATGTTTTCGGGACTCGATCCCTCGATGGAGGGTGAGGAGGGTGATGCTTACAACACCGACGCCTCGGGCGATCGCACCACGCTTTCGTTACCCGCGGAACAGCTTTCGCTTCTTGAGGCGCTGAAGAAAACGGGCAAGCCTGTGATCGTTGTCAACGTTTCGGGTAGCTGTGTCGATCTTTCAGCGGCAAGATCATCCTCACGGGCTCTTCTGCAGTGCTTTTATCCCGGTGCCGAGGGTGGCATGGCGCTTGCGAATATTCTCTTTGGCAAGACCTCCCCTTCGGGACGCTTGCCCGTGACCTTCTATCCCTCGCTTGACTTTCTTCCCGAATTTGAGGATTACCGAACCGAGGGACACACCTATCGCTTCTACCGTCGGGAGGTGCAGTATCCCTTTGGCTACGGCAAGAGCTATGCCGATATTACCGAGACCTGGCATTCGGCGTATCTCTGCACGGTCGAGAACAAGAGTGATTTCGACGCCCCTTACTCACTGCTTTGCTTTGATACCGACGGCGCTCTGTGTGACTTCTGCCGCCTTGTCCTGAAGGCGGGCGAAAAAAAGACGGTGAGCTTCACGCCGTACCGATAAATTGTGAAAAATATCTTGCAATTACAAACGATTCGTGCTATACTGAGTTTACTAAAAGATAAGGCAGGTACTTGTTATGTTTGATGCATTGAAAACAAAAAACGCATGCGTTCAGTGGATCCGTGACTGGTTTGAGAAGAACGGCAAGGGCTGTAACGCGGTGCTTGGGATCTCGGGCGGTAAGGATTCCTCGATTGCCGCCGCTCTCTGTGTCGAGGCTCTCGGCAAGGAGCGTGTGATCGGTGTACTGATGCCCAACGGCGAGCAGAGTGATATTGACTGCTCCTATCAGCTTGTAAAACATCTTGGCATTGAGCATTACGTGGTCAATATCAAGGATGCTTTTGACGGCGTTCTGAACAATTTCCCCGAGGGTCTTCCTGTCAGCGAGCAGACACGCGTGAATCTCGCGCCGAGAATCCGCATGACGACGCTTTACGCGATCTCGCAGAGCAGAAACGGCAGAGTGGTCAACACCTGCAACGGCTCGGAAAACTACGTCGGCTATTCCACGCGCTTCGGCGATGACGCGGGCGACTTCTCCCCCCTCGGTCTTCTGACGGTAGAAGAGGTGCTTCAGATCGGCTTCCTTCTCGATCTTCCCGAGAATCTTGTCAAGAAGGTCCCGAGCGTCGGACTTTGCGGCAAGACTGATGAAGACAACCTCGGCTTTACCTATGCGGCGCTTGATCGGTATATCCGCACCGGCGTTTGCGAGAACGAGGTCTATAAGGCGAGAATCGACAAGCTTCACAAACAGAATCTCTTCAAGCTCGAAACCATCGCGACCTTCAAGCCCTGATCACATTCCTCACCCATGCTCTCATGGGTGAGGGAATCTTTTTTAAAAAAATTTCAAAAAAATTCAAAATAGGGCTTGACAAACCCGTTTGGCTTTG
>JAFVYN010000053.1 GCA_017508605.1 Clostridia bacterium | reverse complement strand
TGTGCATTTTCGTGAGCCGGGCTTTTCATATAAAGAAACGATCGCAACGGGCTCTGCCTCTGCCGCGCACGGTGGCTACACCGCTGTATGCACGATGCCGAATTTATCACCCGTGCCGGATTGTCACGATCATTTACGCGAACAGCTTGTTTTGATCGAAAAGGACGCTTCGATTGCGATCTATCCATATGCTGCGATTACGGTGGGTCAAAAGGGGATGGTTATTGCGGATATGGAGGCACTTGCATCGAATACCATTGCTTTTTCGGATGACGGTCGCGGAGTTCAGAGTGACGAAATCATGGAAGAAGCAATGCGCCGCGCTAAAGTGCTGGGAAAAATGATCGTGGCTCACTGTGAAGTCAATTCGCTTCTCCACGGAGGCTATATTCACGACGGAGAGTATGCAAGATCGCACGGACATCGAGGAATTTGCTCTGAAAGCGAGTATCTGCAAATTGAGCGAGACATTGTTCTTGCTAAAAAAACCGGATGCCCGTATCATGTTTGTCATATTTCAACGAAGGAAAGTGTGGAACTTATTCGCGCCGCTAAGCGCGATGGTGTTGATATCACGTGTGAGACTGCGCCGCATTATCTGGTAATGGACGATAGTTATTTACAGGAAGACGGCAGATTTAAAATGAATCCGCCACTTCGTGACAGGCGCGACCGCGAGGCGTTAGTAGACGGTATCCTTGATGGAACGATCGATATGATTGCAACAGATCACGCACCTCACTCGAAAGAAGAAAAATCGCGTGGACTTGCTAACAGCGCATTTGGTATCGTTGGTTTGGAAACGGCTTTTTCTGTTATTTATACGCATTTGATAAAAACCGGAATTATTACGCTCGATGATGCGATTCGACTGATGTCGAGTGAGCCGAGAAAACGTTTCGGCATTACTTCCGATGTCGGTTTTTCGGTATGGAAGACGGACGAGGCATATACAGTCGATCCCGATAAGTTCAAGTCAAAGGGAAGAGCGACACCGTTTGCGGGTGAAACGCTTTACGGTGTCAATGTTCTGACTGTGTATAACAATACAATTGTTTTTGAAAAATAAGAGATATAGGAATTCAAGGGAGGCAATCACTATGGCAAAAAGAACAGATCTTAAGAAAATTCTGATTATCGGCTCCGGTCCGATCGTTATCGGTCAGGCGGCGGAATTTGACTATGCAGGTACGCAGGCTTGTCTTGCACTGAAAGAAGAAGGCTACGAAGTTGTTCTGGTCAACTCCAATCCCGCAACGATTATGACGGATACGACAATTGCGGACAAGGTCTATATGGAACCGTTAACGCTGGAATATATTGCAAAGATCCTTCGCTATGAACGTCCCGATGCCATTGTACCGGGAATTGGCGGTCAGACCGGTCTTAATCTGGCAATGCAGCTTGAGAAGAAAGGTGTTCTTAAGGAATGTCACGTTGAACTTCTTGGAACTCCCAGCGTCAGTATTGAGCGCGCAGAGGACCGCGAACTGTTCAAAGAACTGTGCCAATCTATCGGCGAGCCTACAATTCCTTCCGAAATCACCTATAATCTTGAAGAAGCAAAAGCTGCTGCCGCAAGAATCGGTTATCCTGTAGTACTTCGTCCTGCTTTTACACTTGGCGGTACGGGCGGCGGCTTTGCTTATAACGAGGAAGAACTTGTTGAAATCGGTAGAAATGGCTTTAAGCTTTCTCCCGTGCATCAGGTTCTGATTGAAAAGAGTGTGCGTGGCTATAAAGAGATCGAGTTTGAAGTAATGCGCGACTCGACCGACCGTGCGATCACCATCTGCGGCATGGAGAATATCGACCCCGTTGGCATTCATACCGGTGATTCGATCGTAGTAGCG